>CAMCHA010000117.1 GCA_945874515.1 Asaia bogorensis | reverse complement strand
GAAGCCGATGCCAATGACGCCTTTGTGGAAGTCAATTCCGGCAGCGGCGGCACGGAAGCGCAGGATTGGGCGGAAATGCTGATGCGCATGTATTCCCGCTGGGCGGAACAGCACGGCTATAAGGTGGTGCTGACGGAAGAAAGCCCAGGTGAACAGGCCGGGCTGAAATCCGCGACGATTCAAGTCACCGGCCCCAATGCCTATGGTTGGCTCAAGACCGAAAGCGGCGTGCATCGGCTGGTGCGCATCAGCCCCTTCGATTCCGCCGCGCGCAGGCACACCAGCTTTGCCTCGGTTTATGTCTTCCCGGTGGTGGATGATAAGATCGAAATCGAGGTTAATCCCGCCGATCTGAGGACTGATACCTTCCGCGCGTCCGGCGCGGGCGGGCAGCATGTGAACAAGACCGAATCGGGCGTGCGCTTTACTCATATCCCGACCGGGATCGTGGCGGCTTCTACCCAGGATCGCAGCCAGCATCGCAACCGCGTCATCGCCATGGGCATGCTGAAGGCGCGTTTGTATGAATTGGAATTGAAAAAGCGCGAAGCCGTGACGGCCGCCACCGAAGCCGGCAAGACCGATATCGGCTGGGGCCACCAAATCCGCAGCTACGTCTTGCAGCCCTATCAGATGGTGAAGGATTTGCGTACCGGCGTTGAAAAGGGCAATCCGGCGGCGGTGCTGGATGGGGAATTGGATGAATTCCTCGCTGCATCGCTAGCTTCGCGAGTTGGTGCGACGCGCAGTGAGGCCAGCGCCAACGCGCTATAAAGGCCTGAGCTTTCACGGCCGGCCCATTCAGGCTTAGAGCGTGTTGCGTTCACATGGGTTCACGCAACCCGCTCTACATCGTTGTTTTTCGAGCATCTTCACACGTTCAGATGATTCCATCTGAACGTGATCTGCTCTAAAACCGTTCCGTGCTTGCTTTCCTTGCCCTTTGCCTGCCGATTTTCGCGGTGGTGGCCTTTGGTTTCGCTGCGGCGAAGCGGAAATGGATGCCGCCCACGGCCATGGAGGCGATTGGGCTTTTTAGCTTCAACGTCGCGCTGCCGGCCATGCTGTTCAAGCTGATGGCCGCGCAGCCTTTGCGCGAAAGCTTCGATCTCATCTACTTCAGTGGCTATCTGGGCGCCTGCCTTGCCATCTTCGCCGTGGTGATGCTGATCGGGCGCATCGCGCGGGGCAATATCCGCATTGGTTCCGCCTTTGGCGCGGCCGCCGCCATGGGCAATGTCGGCTATCTGGCGCCGCCGCTGATGCTGCCCATGCTGGGGCCGCGCATTGCGGGGCCGGTCGCCATGGCGATTGTGGCTGAAGTGGCGGTGATTATCGCGCTTGGGTCCATGCTGATGGCGCCCTCGGCGAAGGGTGAGGGTCTCAAGGCCGTGATGGCCGGGCTGCGCGGCTTGATGCGCAATCCGGTGATCCTTTCCATCGCCCTTGGCGCCTTGTCTGCCGGGTTGGAATTGCCCATCCCGGCGCCGATTGAACGCTTCTTGTCCTTCCTGGGTAATGCTGCCGGGCCGACGGCGCTTTTCGCGCTGGGTGGAACGCTGGCGCGGTTGAAGATTGGTGGGCAGCTTTTCGCGGTGGCCTTTGGCATTACGGCGGCGAAGCTATTCATCTACCCCGCGCTGGTGTGGTTTGTGCTGGGAAGCTGGTTGGCGCTTGATCCCTTCTGGGTGATTTGCGGCGTGCTGCTGGCCGCCATGCCCACCGCGACCAACGCCTATTTGCTTGCGCAACGCCAAGGTGTTGGGGCGGACGAAGCCTCGGCCGCGGTCCTTTTCACTACCATTATCGCATCCATCGCCTTTCCGGCCACGGCGTGGCTGTTGGACGTGCCGGTGCCGTGAACTGGTTCACGCTTGGCGGGCGCGCAGCTTGGTCATAGACTCCCGCCTTCTCACTGCAACGGAGACTTCCCCATTATGTCGAGTGCCGCTGAAAGTGCGCCAAGCTGGCATGGCATCGTCCGCCAGGCCCTGAAGGACAATAATGTCCGGCTGGTCACCTATGTGCCGGATAATGTGCTGCGCCCCTTGATTGAGGGCTGCCATGCCGATCCCTTCTTCACCACCTTCCCCGCCGCGCGTGAGGAAGAAGCCATTGGCATCGTCGCCGGCGCCACCATGGCCGGCATGCGCGGCATTGTGCTGATGCAGACATCGGGCTTCGCGACCCTGCCGAATGTTCTCGCCTCCCTTGTTGTTGCCAGCCAAATCCCGGTGCTGATGCTGGTGAGCGAACGCGGCACGCTGGGTGAATTCAATCCCGGCCAGGCCATTGTCTGCCGCACCATGCGCCCGATTCTGGACAGCATGGGCATTGAACACCACACGCTGTCGCGCCTGGATGAAGCCGCTTTCATCGCGGATCGCACCATGCGCCAGGCCTTCGCCACGCGCTGGCCGGCTTGCCTTATTGTCTCGCCATTGATCGCAGGGGGGCGCAAGTGATGGAAGAACGTCGCAATACGCAGGTGATGAACCGTGCGGCGCTGACCAAGCGCGTGGTGGGCAAACTGACTAAGCAGGAAGCTGTGATCGGCGGGATCGGCAATTCCAATTGGGATCTTTGGGGTTCCGGCCATCGTGCCGAGAATTTCTACATGCTGGGCAGCATGGGATTGGCCGCGCCGATTGCCATGGGTGTTGCCATTGCCCAGCCGGAACGGCGCGTTTTCGCTTTGGAAGGCGATGGATCGCTGCTGATGCAGCTTGGCTGCCTTTCCACCATCGCCGCGCAAGCACCGAAGAATCTGATTGTGATCATTTGGGATAATGGCATTTATCAGATCACTGGCGGCCAGGGCACGCCGGCAGCGAAAGCCGGCACTGATCTAATTGGCATTGCGCGCGCTTCCGGCATTGCTTCAGCCCATTGGGCGGCGGATGAGGCGGAATTCGACGCGCTGATTGATCGCGCTCTTGCCACTGATGGCCCGCATGTGATCGCCGCGCGCATTGATAATGAACCCGGCAAGACACAAACGGACCGCGACCCGATCCGCTTCCGTGAGACCTTTATGCGCGGGATGGCGACAAAACTAGGTTAGGACACGCCGGCAGGCGTAGGGTGAGGTTGGGCCAAGCGGGGACGCTTGGCCCTTAGGGTGCGTGTTGGGCGGACGCATCAGAGGCCCTGGATTTCGTGAATGAGTATTTGTCCGCGATCATGCCATGCCAAAAAGCCGGTGCGCGGGCAGAAGCAGGGTCCAGTAATAACAACACGATCAGGCGCAAAATGACGAAATATAGGCTCTCCTCCATGCGCCGGCAGAAATTGAACTAGGGCGCCCTGCTCGCCAGTTCCTTTAGCCGAGGAAGTAACAAAAAACTTCCCGCTAGGGTGCCACTTTAAGTAAACAACAGGTTCAAACTCGCCAACAAATCCAGCCAAACGCGCACCAGATGCCGAATCCCAGACCCGAATGGATTCCTCTTCTCGCGGGTGGGTAAGGCCGCTTGCTCCAGTTGCCAAACGATCACCAGTGGGCGACCAGGACAAAGACTTGATGCCCGGCACGTGCGCTCGAAAACCCAGCAATTTTTTAAATGCTGGAAGGCTATAAATTGCTATTTCATCTGGCGAAACAACCGCACGAGGTGAGTGGGTGGCGACCGCAAGACGGTTATCAACACTTATGGTGGGCGAAGACCATGTTCCACCATCGCCTGACCCAAGAAGCTTCCCGCTCTCTCCATCAAACACATAAGCAAAGAGCCGATAAGACCCGGAAACCCTGGCGCCAAACCTCATGAAGACAAATCGCCCATCCGGCGAAACAGCCAAATCCTGGTCATTCCGGCGCTGCTGAAGCGTTAAGTCATCCGGCTTGCCTTGCAATTCCGGAATCGAAACGGGCAAAAGCTGTGAGTTCCGAACTATTCTTCCGGTGTCCATTTCAAAAGCCGAAAAGGCCGGTGGGTTTTCGTTGCTTCCCGGATTAACCCGTTTTGAGGCGATTAATTCCCGCCCACTCGCGGAAAAGCCAAAGGCTCGGGAGCCAATCGCACTCATGATTCTAAAGCGCACCAGCAAACGCCACGTCGCTGTATCAATCACGTTCAGGAAGTTACCGAGCCCATTCACCGCCACAAGCCGACTGCCGTCCGGGCTCCAAGCCATTGTTGAAACAGACCAGGAAAACGCATCGCCCTGACCGCGCAAATCAACGCTGGCAATTTGCTTCAGCCTCACCCGGCCCGGATATGTCGTGCCGCGCGGGCTGGTCAGCGGATTGAGCAAATTCGAAGCACCCGCCGGCCGAACCGCGCCCGCACTTGCCAGCGCCGCCCCCATACCAGCCAAACCAAATCCGCGCCGGGTCAGGCTTGCCATATCGCTCCCCCCTGCAAGGCGCTGCCCTGGCAGGAAGGCATCACCTCAACCCCAAGCGCGGGCGGGGACATAAACCTCGCCCGCCATCAACCGCCGCGCGGTGCGTAGCGTGCCGCCCGAAATCACTTCCCGCGATCCATCCACCGTAAGCCGCGTGGTGATCACCGCCTCCATGCTGCCGGTTGGATGTTCCAGCACGATAGTTTCCCGATCCGCGCCGGTGATGTGCGCCACACCTTCCGCCACCGTGCCCGGCAGCACGCAAGCACTCGCGATGCAAATCCCACCCGTCACGGCCATGGCTTCATGGCAGGCGAGCGGCGTGAAATAGCGCGCGGCCACCCCGCCCTGATCACCCGCCGGTTCCGCAATAATCGCGAATTTCGGCATGACGCGCCCTTCGGCATCACCCATGCCCATGGCGAGACTCGCCTTGCGCCGAATGGCTTCAATCCGCGCCATGAATTCCTTATCCGCATCCAGTTCCTTCGCGGTCTCACGTGCGGTTTTGCCGAAATCCCGCGCGCGCGCGATGACCACGGGCATGCAGATATCAAGGCAGGTCACTTCCACGCCATCAATCACATCAATGGCATTGCCGGTTGGCATCAGCTTGCCAGTCGCTCCACCCACCGCATCAGCAAAATTCAGCACGATGGGGGCGGCGGTGCCGGGCACGCCGGCAATCGCGGTATCGCCTTCATAATTCACGCGCTTGCCAGGCGTTTGCACCACGGCTTCAATCAGCGCGCCGGTATTCACGGCGCGGATCATCACGCGGGTTTCGCCTTCTTCGGCCGGCACCAGCCCGCTTTCAATCGCGAAAGGCCCAACGCCCGCCAGCATATTCCCGCAAGTCGGCCCCCAATCCACAAAGGCCCGATCCACGGAAACCTGCGCGAATAGATAATCCACCTGCTGCGCTTCACCGGTCGCCGCCCGGGATACAATGCAGACTTTGCTCGTGAGCGTTGTGGCGCCGCCAATGCCATCAATCTGGCGCGCATCCGGTGAGCCCATGGCAGCCAGCAATACGCGGCCCATCGCTTCACGATCTTCCGGCAAATCTTCCCGTCGAAAGTAAGGGCCGCGGCTGGTACCGCCACGCATCAGCGTGCAGGGAATGGCTTTCTGCATAATTTTATCCGTCACCGTAAAGGCCAGGGAAGTTCAAAGAAATACTGCAATAGCCCCTGCGGGAAATCCAGGGTCAGCAATTTCGCCACCATGATCAGGCCAATGGTCGCGATGGAGGTCAGGAACAAGGTCATCCGCCAGGTACAGCCCGCCGCATAACGCAGGAAGGACAGGAAGAAGATCGTATTGGCGAGCAGGAACCCGACCAGGGCAGAAAGCCCAACCAGCCCAATCACCCAACCGAGATGCGCCCAGAAGCTGCCATCCTCGGGCTTCGCCTTGGCTTCCGCATCATGGAATAGCGAACCGCCGACGCGGCCGAAATTCAGCCGCAAGAATACCGGTACGCTCATCAGCAGCATGGCACCCGCAATCATCATGGGGAAGACCGCGCCCAGGAAGCTATGGCGCATCGCATCAATGAAAACTGCAGCAAAAAGTGCCACCGGAATCACAGCGAAAATCGCCTGAGGCTGGCGCTGGCCCGTATCCGTGCTGCCGCCATCTTCTTCCGTATCGGCCAGCCGGCGCTTGCGAATACCAAGCCAGGCAAACACCACGATCAGCGCGGCAATGATCATCACGCCAGGCCGTGTCAGGAAATCCCAGCCATAGAATTGCACGGCCTGATACAAATAGGTTTCCATCGGCAACGCCAGCACAAAGCCTACCACGAAGGGCGGGCGCGGCCAGCCGAAGCGGCGCATCAGCAAGCCCAGCAAGCCCACGCCCAGCAGCAGCAGCAAATCCGCCAATTCGCGGTTGTTGTTGAAGGCGCCGAAGCAGACCACCATCATCATGAAGGGCGCCAGCAGCCCAAAGCGCACTGTGGTCAGCCGCGCAATCAAGGGCGATGTGGCAAAGCACAGCAACGTCCCCATCACATTGGCAATCGCGAGCGACCAGATGATCGCATAGGTCAAATCAAGCCGAGAGCCCACCATCGCCGGCCCGGCTTCAATGCCAAGCAGCGTCATGCCGCCCAGAAACACAGCCATGGACCCGGAAGAAGGAATGCCGAAGAACAGCGTCGGCACCAACGCACCGCCTTCGCGCGCATTATTGGAAGCTTCAACGGCAATCACGCCGCGCACATCACCCTTGCCGAACTGGCCGTTCTTTTCCGTCTGAATGGCATGGCCATAGACAATCCAATCGGTCACGCTGCCACCAAGCCCAGGAATGGCGCCCAACACGGACCCGATTGAAGATGAGCGCAGCAACAACCACCAATGGCGCATGATGTCCTGCAAACCCAAAATCCAACCGCGACCCAAATCCGCCGAGCGCGAAATCGTCCCACCACCGCGCGCCAGATCAATAATCTCCGGCAGCGCGAAAATCGCGAGCACCAACACGGGCAGCGGCAGACCATCGGAAAGATAGATCAGCCCGAAATCCAAACGATATTCCGCCGTGGCCGGCGCTGTGCCCACCATGCCAAGCGCCAAACCCATGCCGCAAGCAATCAAGCCCTTGGCGAAGCTTTTGCCTGCCAGCACGCCCACCATGGAAAGCCCAAGCAGCGCCAGCATGAACAACTCGGCCGTGCCAAGCGCCAGAATCAAGGGCCGCGCAATCAGCACCGCGCCTGTCAGAATCACCGCGCCAATCAGCCCGCCAATCATGGAAGCCAGGAAGGATGCCGATAGCGCGCGCGCGGCTTCTCCTCGTCGGGCCATGGGGAAGCCATCCAGGATCGTCGCCTGGCTTGCCGATGATCCGGGTATGCCCATCAGGATGGAACTGAACGTATCCGCCGTCGCCGCCACCGCGACCAGGCCGACCAGCATGGCAAGAGCCGAGACTTGA
>CAMCHA010000116.1 GCA_945874515.1 Asaia bogorensis | reverse complement strand
AAAGCCAGCACCGCATGGCTGCCGACGAAACCCGCACCGCCTGTCACCAGATAACGCGCCATGTCTTATTCCTGCCTTACAGCTTCAAGGCCGGGGCGATGCCTCTGCCAACCTTTCGCTGCGCGGCGCATCCAGCGCGCGGAGATAGGTGGCATCAAGGCCGTAAATATCCCGGCGCATGACCACGCTTTTGGCTTCAACCATCACCGTGTCATAATCAAGGCGCACAGGGATCGCCCGCGCGAGAGCGGCATCCCACAGATCATGATGGCGCGGGTCAAGACCATCTTCGCCTGCGGCTTCCAGCCTTGCCGCCAAAACTTCCAACGCTGTGAGGGATACCGCGCTAGCGCGGCGCGAGATGCGGGCGGCAAGCACAGCCACACCAAGCCCCAGCATGGCCCTACCGCCCACGAATTGCTGTGAATCACGCATGTGAATTTAGTGCCGCTTTAAATGGCTTAAGCGAAATATCCTATTTATTCTTCAGGGAAGACTATCAACGCGCTGCTGCGCGCTCGCCAATTCCTGCACGGTGATGGGCTTATAGGGCGCACGGGGGCGGAAATGCCCCACCTCCTCCACCGGCACGTTGCGGGTTTCGGCAATCACCGCCGCCACGGTCGAGCCACAAAGACGCCCCTGGCAGGGCCCCATCCCGCAACGTAAATAGGCCTTGGCCTGGTTGGGACCAGTCGCGCCAATCGCCGCTGCCCAGCGGAGTGAGCCTGCGGTCACTTCCTCACACCGGCAGATGATGGTGGATTCTTCAGGCGGTGCCAGCACTTTCTGCGAAGGCGCATAAAGCGCATCAAGAAAAGGCCTGAGGGCGCGCGCCTGCAATAGCGCATCCGCGCTGGCTTCCGCACGTGAATCCCGATCAGCGCGCGAAATGCGCCCAAGCCGAAGCCCCGCATCCAAAGCTGCCAATTGCCCCGCCGCAACCGCTGCTTCCCAGCCGCCAAGCACCGCGCCATCGCCTGCTACCGCAATGCGCGCATGGGATGATGCGCCAAAGACATCCAGCTTTGGCCGCCAGCACAATTGCCGCGCATCCCAGACATGCTCCAGACCAATCGCCATGGAGATATGCGTCGAAGGAATCACGCCTTCATGCAGCAGCAGCGTATCGCAAGGCTCAACGCCGCCTTCGAAACGCAGCGCCTGCAAGCGCGCTGAACCTTCGGCGCGCAAATGCTTCGCCCCCGTGATCACCCGCATCCCGGCCTGACGCGCCTTCAAGATTAGGCCGATGCCTTTGGCAAGCTGGCCAAAGCCGCTGAAAATACCACCAGCCTCCAGCGCCGTCCGCAGAATGGGCTGGGTGCGCGTTTCCACCAGCACAGGCATAACACCCGCACGGATCAATTGATTGGCCAGCAGCCACATCAGCGGCCCCTGCCCCGCCAGCACCACCTTGCCCGATGGCACCATGCCCGCGGTTTTCAGGGCGATTTGCGCGGCGCCCGCACTCATCACGCCAGGCAGAGTCCAGCCCGGAATGGGCACCGGCCTTTCCTGCGCACCGGTGGCGAGCAGAATGCGATCAGCCGTGACTTCCAATGTCTCACCCTGGCGCGCGAGGGAAAGCGTGCCGGTATCCGGTTCCAGCATCCAAAGCGTGGTGCCGGGACGATAGGTGATATCCAAAGCGCGAAACCGCGCGATCAATTCAAGCCCCGGCGCCATGTCGCGCGCCAAAGCGGGATCGGTGCCGGCCAATTCGGCGGCGCGAAATACCTGCCCGCCGGGCGCGGCGTTTTCATCCACCACCAGCACGGAAAGCCCGCATTCCCGCGCCATAATCGCTGCCGCCATGCCGGCAGGCCCGGCACCCACAATGGCCAGATCGAATTTACGCGGCGCCTCGGCGGCTTTCACGGGCACCAGGCTCATCGCCGCACCTCCCGCGCGCCGTGCTGGCGGGCGATCCGCATGCCGGCTACAACAGGCACCATGCAGGCTTGCCGATTGGCCACGCCATCAATTTCTGCCAGGCAATCAAAGCAAACGCCCATCATGCACCAGGGCAGGCGCGGGCTGCCGGATACCGGCGTTTCGCGGATGGAAGAAAGACCCGAAATCAGAATGGCGGCGGCGGCGCTGCTGCCTTCCGGCACCATAAAAGCGCGGCCTTCGACAAAAACCTGCACGGTTTCGGGCCGATGATCGGGGCGCGTGCGAAACATCAGAAGCGCTCAGCCGAAAACGGCGCAAGGAAAGGATCAAGCGCGCCGCGCGCAATCATCGGCGCAAGCAGCTTGCCATGCGCCGCGGCCAGCGTGACACCGGAATGGCAATTGGCCGTATAGGCGCCGGGTAAGGTTTCGGACTGGTCATAAATCGGCAGACCATCGGGCGACATGACGCGCAAAGCTGACCAGGCGCGCACCACATTCAGCTTGCCAATCCAGGGAAAGCACAGCGCCGCACGATGGGCGATTTCCGCCATCACCGGTTGGGTCTGGCGTGTATCGAACCCCACTTCTTCAACACTATCGCCCAGCATGATGCTGCCTTCACCGGTTTGGCGAATGGTGGTGGTGGGCATGGGAAGGGCAGCGCGCGTGCGTTCCGTCACCAGCACCTGGCCGCGCTGCGGACGCACCGGCGCCTTCAACCCGAAATGGGACGCAAGCGTTGCATTGCCGAGGCCAGCGGCCAGCACCGCACGTTCCGCCTGGATGGTGCCAAGATTGGTTTCCAACAGGAAATTGCGCGGCGCCGTTGCGATACCCGTGATCTTCACATTGGGCAGATAAACCCCGCCAAGCGCGGTAAAACCGTGATGCAGGCTGCGCAGTAGCGCCAACGGGCTGACATGCCCATCATAAGGCGTGAAGGAAGCGCCCACTACGGCGGGACCAAGGCCGGGGAGCATTTCGCGCGCTTCCCGCGCATCCAGCATGCGATATTCAAAGCCGTAATTGCCCGCTTCGCGCTTCATCTGTTCCAAGCGCTCAGCACGTTCATTCATTTCACGATCGGAAAGGCATAAATGCAGCCCGCCTGGCTGAGAAAGGCCAAGGGATTGGCCAGTTTGCTTGGCCAGATCATTCGCCAATTCAGCCCAGCTTTCTGCCGATTGGCGTGTCCAGCGCTGATACCAAGGCGCGCCGAGCCCCTTGGATTGCACCCAAACCAGGCCGAAATTGCCGCGGCTGGCGCGATAGGCAGCGTCACCTTCATCCAGCAGCGCAACAGACAGCCCTTCGCGCCTGAGGCCCCAGGCAATGGCGGACCCCACCAGCCCGCCACCAATCACCATTGCGTCAAAGCGTCGTGCTGTCATGACAACACCTCTTTATCCCTTTCCGGTTAAGGAAAGGTGCGAGATCAGCGCCCGCCACCCACTTGCATGCAAGAAGCCGTCACATAGGAAGCGGCATCAGATGCCAGGAACAGAATGCATTCCGCCACTTCCTCCGGCTTGCCAGGCCGCCCCATGGGCACCAGCGGCCCAAGCCGCGCGAGCCGATCCGGCGCGCCGCCACGGGCATGGATTTCGGTTTCAATCAGGCCGGGATTGACCGCATTTACCCGCATCCCTTCCTGCGCCACTTCGCGCGCCAGGCCGATGGTGAGCGTATCCACCGCTGCCTTGCTCGCCGCGTAATGCACATATTCGCCCGCACTGCCGAGTTCTGACGCGCGGGAGGAAACATTCACAATCGCACCCCCCTTGCCGCCCTGCTTGGTGGACATGCGCTTCACCGCTTCCCGGCAGAACATGGCAAGGCCGGTGACATTGGCGCCCATGGTATTGGCCCAGCCGGCATGGGTGATGGTCTCAAGCCGCCCGCGCGGGCCTGTGCCGCCGGCATTATTCACCAGTACATCAATGCGCCCAAAATGCTTCATGACGGCTTCAAAGGCGCCGATCGCATGCGCCTCATCTTCGACCGAACCTTGCAGCAGCAGCACCTTGGCGCCGGCAGCTTCGCAATCGCGCTGCACGGCTTCGGCGCTGGTCCGATCATGCTGGAAGGTCAGGCATAGGTCATAGCCGCGGGCAGCCGCCATGCGCGCAGTGGCCGCGCCAATGCCGCGCCCCGCGCCGGTGATCATCATGACTTTGCGTGACATGGGCTATCCTCCGCTTTGTTTTCGCGGCCTTTATGCCATGGGATGGCGGGCTTGCCGATACCCGCGCGCCGGGTGAGCATGACCCAAACGCCCCATGAGGAAAACCATGTCCGAAATAGAGATCACCGATGATGCCGGGTTGCGCTCCATTCGGCTCAACCGGCCCGAGAAGAAAAACGCGCTGACGCGGGCGATGTATGGCGCCATGGCAACGGCATTGCGAGAGGCCGCGACCGAGCCGGCCATCCGGGCCGTGATGATCACGGGCGGTGATGCGTGCTTCACCTCCGGCAATGATGTCGCGGATTTTCGGGCGCGCGGGGAACAGCAGGCGGAAGTCCCCTCCCCCGCACGAGACATGCTGGCCGCCCTTGGTGAATGCCCGAAGCCCGTGGTGGCGGCGGTGGCGGGTTACGCGATTGGCATTGGCACGACGCTGCTGTTGCATTGTGACCTGGTCTATGCCGGCGACAATGCCATCTTCCGCATGCCCTTTGTGGATCTGGGGTTGTGTCCGGAAGGTGGGTCATCGCTTCTGGTGCCAATGCGTGGCGGCCAATTGCTCGCCAATGAATTGCTGATGCTGGGGGATGCCTTTGCGCCGGAAGTGGCGTTGCGTGCGGGCATCATCAATGCCGTGGTGCCCGCAGCGGAATTGCTGGCGCATGCGGGAGCAAAGGCGCGCGCTTTGGCCGCCAAGCCACCTGCCGCCATGGCGCAGACCAAGACGCTGTTGCGGCGCGCGGATGCCGCGCGGATTGCGGAGCATATGCAGGTGGAATTCGCGGCCTTTGGCGCGCTGCTGCGTGGGCCGGAAGCGGCGGAAGCCGTGGCAGCGTTCCAGGAAAAGCGTAAGCCGGATTTCTCGCGCTTTTTTGCTGGCGGAAAGGGCTGAGGCCATGCTGCACCAATGGCCGGCCCAGGCGCGGGTCTATCATGATGTGAGTGTCGCTGAGGCGCTGCCGCACGAAGTTGGCGCCACCGCGCGCGTTGTGCTGGTCACCACCCGTTCCCTTGCGAAAAGCCGCATCGCGGCGACGGTAAGGGAAGCTTTGGGCGCGCGACTGGTCGCGGAAACCGCCGCCATGCGCGCCCATAGCCCGGTTGAGGATGTGCTGGCGCTGGCCGCACTGCTGCGCGAAAGCCGCGCCGAATTGGTGGTGGCGCTTGGTGGCGGTTCGGTGATTGATGGCGCCAAGGTTGCTTGCCTCGCGGTCTGGCGGGGCATTACGGACCCTGTTGCGCTGATTGACGCGGCATCCTCCCGCGGAGCCTCGCCCGGCGCCTGGGATGGCGCAGCGCCATCGCCGCGTTTGGTTGCTGTGCCGACAACGCTTTCAGCCGCGGAATTCGCGCCCCATGCCGGCTATACGGATTTGGGCGAGGGGCGGAAATATCGCGTTCTTGATCCCTGGATGGTGCCGCGCGCCGTCTTGCTTGACCCGGCGGCGACATTGGAAACCCCGGCGCAGCTTTTTCTATCATCGGGCATTCGCGCCTTGGATCACGCGGCGGAGCGTTGGTGCGCTTTGGAACCCGCGCCCTTTTCTGATGCGGTATCGCGCCAAGCCATGCTGATGCTGGCCGAAGGCTTGCCGCGCGTGGCGCAGGCGGCTGGGGATTTGCGGGCGCGCGCGCTGTGTCAGCAAGCGGCCTGGCTTTCGGTGATGGGCGGCTGGGCGGGTGTGCCCGTCGGTGCCAGCCATGGGCTTGGCTATATTCTGGGCGCGGCGCGCGGCGTGCCGCATGGCATTACTTCCTGCCTGATGCTGCATGCGGTGATGCGCTGGAATGCGCCGGTGAATGCAGCGCGGCAGGCGGATATCGCGGCGATTTTCGGCGGCACGGAAGCGGGGCCGGCGATTGAGGAATTTGTCGCAGGGCTTGGCCTGCCCACACGCCTGCATCAGCAAGGCATTACCGAAGCGGAAATCCCCGGCCTTGCCGCGCGCTGGACCGGCGATGCGCCGATTGCGACCAACCCGCGCCCAGTGCGCGGGGCGACGGATTTGGAGGAGATTTTGCGGCTCGCAATCTAAAGATTGCGCCGTTCCGCCCGCAGCGTCGGCAGGCCAATGCCGGTGGCGTCAAACCCCCCATCAACGGCGATCACCTGCCCGGTCAGGTAGCTCGCGCGGTCGCTGCACAGGAAGAATACAGCCTCCGCTAATTCCGATTCCAGACCATAGCGGTTGAGTGGCAAATGGTCATGATAATCCGCGCGGATTTCCGGCGTATGCACGGCCTTCGCCATGTCGGTATCCACCGGGCCAGGTGCTACGGCATTTACGCGTATGCCAAGGTTCGCGAATTCCACAGCCTGCTGCTTGGTCAAATGCGCAAGCCCGGCCTTGCTGGTGCCATAGGCGACGCGGAGCGTTGAAGCGCGCAAGCCGGAGATGGAGGTGATATTCACCATCGCCCCGCCACCATTCTCCGCCATGATCGGTGCAGCCGCTTGCGCCGCGAGGAATGGGCCGGTCAGGTTCACCGCCATTACGCGCGCCCAATCTTCCGGCGTGGTTTCCAGGATTGGTTTGAAAATGGCGATGCCGGCATTATTCACCAGCGCATCCAACCGCCCGAAATGCGCCGCGGCCTGGCGCACGGCAGCAGTGATGGCAGGAGGGTCTGAAACATCGCACATAAGCGCGAGGGTTTTGTCGGACTCCGCCAGCGCTGCCATGGTATCCCGCAACTGATCCGCATTGCTGTCGAGCAGCGCGACATTCCAACCCTCGGCCAGAAAACGTTTCGCTATGGCAAGGCCAATGCCGCGCGCGGCGCCTGTCACCAGGGCTGTCTTTATAGTCATATTCTGATCCTTCACCGCGGCATGGCGCCAGCGCGCCCGGCTGTTGAACCGCCATCAATCACCAATTCACTGCCCGTCATATGGCGCGATGCGTCGGAAGCAAGAAAGACTACTCCAGCCGCGATATCAGCCGCCGTGCCGGCTTCACCCAATGGCACAATATTCGCCGCCAATTGGCGCGGATCAATCGGCGCATTGCGCCCGCCCGGGCTGCCGTGCGGCATCTTCTGCCAAATATCGGTTTCAATAACGCCGGGATGGACGGAATTGCAGCGAATGCCATCCCGCGCGCCGGCGCATTCTAGCGCTACGGATTTCGCAAAAAGCCGCACTGCGCCCTTGCTGGCGGAATAGCCAGCAAGCCCGGCGGAACCGCGAATGCCGGCGATGGACGACATCATGATGATGGAACC
>CAMCHA010000115.1 GCA_945874515.1 Asaia bogorensis | reverse complement strand
TGGGAATTGGAGGCAGCGCGGGCGCAGCTTTCAGACACAATCAAGGAAAAGCTTGATTGGGCGAAGCGCTTCCCGACCGCGCAGCTTGATGCCTGCAAGCTGGTGCAAGCCAAGGCGCGCGCGGCGCTGCCCGGCGCGCTTGAAGGTTTTGATGCCGTGATCACGGCTTCTGCCGCCGGGGAAGCGCCGGCGGGGATTGGCTGGACGGGTGATGCTGCCTTCAATTCGCTCTGGACTCTGCTGCATGGGCCTTGCGTGACGGTGCCGGCAGGGGCGGGGCCGAAGGGCTTGCCGCTTGGCGTACAAATCGCTGGCCGCATGGGTGAAGATGCCAAGGTGCTCGCGATTGGGGAATGGGTGAGCCAGGCGCTTTAAGGCGCCTGACGCAACACCTTTACTGCGGCTGAATCCCGGCCGCGCGCACCACCGTCGCCCAGCGATCAACCTCGGCCCGCACCAACCGCGACAGCGCTTCCGGCCCCATCTGGTCCGTGGCAGCGGGGATGGAGCCCAAATCCTCGATCCGCTTGCGGATGGCAGGGTCATTCAGCGCAGCGCGCAAAGCCTCATCCAGCTTCTGCACCACCGGCGCGGGCGTGCCGCGCGGCGCGAAAATCGCGTTCCAGCCTTGGAAGATATAGTCAGGCACCCCGGCTTCCGGCGCGGATGGCACGCCCGGCGCATTGGGGTTGCGCGTAGTGGCGCCCGTCAGCAGGCCACGCATGGTGCCGGCCTGGATTTGCGGCACAGCGGCGGGTGCCAGCAAGCAGGCGCTATCCACCTGCTGCGCCACAATATCATTCAAAGCGGGGCCTTCGCCGCGATAGGGGATTTCGTTCATCCGCGCGCCGGTCAGATGCGTGAACAGCGAACAGGCCAAATGATTGGTGGAACCAATTCCCGCATTGGCATTGGAAACCTGGCCCGGATTGGCGCGGACTCGCGCCAGGAATTCCTGCATGTTCTGCGCCGGGAAGCCATTGCGCACCACGAAAAACAGCGGCGTGCCGGCAATCAGCCCAATCGGCTGCAATTCGCGCGGATCATATTGGATGGCCCGATAAATCGAAGGTGCCGCTGAATGGCTGCCCAGGCTGCCCACCGTCAACGTATAGCCATCGGGTGCGGCTTGCGCGCCGCGCGCCCCGCCAATGGTGCCGCCAGCGCCCGAGACATTTTCCACCGTGACGCGCTGGTTCAGCGTTTTCATCATGTGGTCCGCCACAATGCGCGCCAGCACATCGGTGGCACCCCCTGGGGCGAAGACTACAAGCATATTGATGGGGCGATTGGGGAAATCCTGCGCGGCGGCGGGCTGCGCCAAGCCAAGGAATAGCGCGGCAAGGGCCGCCAAAAGACGCTTCATGATGTTTCCTCCCGTTGGGCACTCTGGCGGGTTTGTCCCGTTCTGCCCCGAGCATGGAAGCTTCTCCGCGCCCCCGCCGTCAAGCGCCACCCCTTGCGCCGCTGCGGCTGGCGTTTCAGGGTCTCCCCCAGCCAGACCACAGGAGAACCCCATGCTGCCGCCGCGCGAGAAAATGACCATTTGCTTCGCCCATGTCGCCTATCGCTTTGCCGATCGCTTCGCGCTGCGCGGCGCTGGCATTGATTTCTTTGAAGTGCGCAGCCGGGATGATCTGGATGCGCGGATTGCGGGCGCGGATGTGCTGGTCTGTTCCGGGCTTTGGCGGAATGATTTGCCGAAGCTGTCGCCCCGCTTGCGTTTTGTGCAATCCGCCAGCGCCGGCACGGATCAATATGACCGCGATGTGCTGCGCGCCGCGGGCATCAGGCTGGCGAGTGCGCAGGGTTGCAATGCCAATGCGGTCAGCGAACATGCGATTGCGCTGATGCTGGGCATCCTTCGCCGTGTGCCGGAAGCGCGCGACAATCAGGCCAAGCGCTTCTGGCGCGGCATGATGGGCGATTTCGCGAAGCGCGAGGATGAAGCCGGCGGCAAGACAGTGATTGTGGTGGGCACAGGCCGCATTGGCGGGCGCATTGCCCGCATCTGTAAGGCGCTTGATATGCATGTGATTGGCGTGCGCCGTGATGCCCAAGCGGGGGCGAATGGCGCGGATGAGGTGCATTCCTTCACCAACCTGCCCGCCCTTCTGCCGCGCGCGGATTTCGTTGTGCTGGCCTGCCCGCTGACGGATGAAACCCGCGGGCTGATTGGTGCTGCCGCGCTTGCAGCCATGAAACCAACCGCGCATCTGGTGAATGTCGCGCGCGGGCGTGTGGTTGATGAACCGGCGCTGATTGCGGCCTTGCAGGCCGGGCGCATTGCCGGTGCCGCCCTGGATGTGACGGTGGATGAACCCCTGCCGGAAGCAAGCCCGCTTTGGACCATGCCCAATGTGCTGATCACGCCCCATACCGGCGGTGAGACGCATAAATACGAAGACAATGTGCTGGATATGATGATGGAAAACCTGAACCGGCAATGGCGTGGTGAAACCGCCTTGTTCAACCAGATTGTTTGAGGTGCGTGATGCAGACCCGTGAAGGCGCACTTGCCCGCGCCGCAATATTTTTCGATGATGGCAGCTACAAGAAATTGCTGACCGATCTTGTCGCCATCCCTTCCACCGCGCAGGAATCTGGCCATGAGGCTGATTTGCGCCACTACCTGGAAGGCGCGATTGGGCCTTGGCTGGAAAGGCTGGGCTTTGCCGTCACCATCCATCCCAATCCCTTGGAAGGCTTTGGCCCGATTTTGACGGGGGTGCGGATTGAAGATGCGGCAAAGCCAACCGTGCTGCTTTATGGCCATGGTGACACGGTGCGCGGCCTGGATGATCAATGGCGCCCAGGGCTGAAGCCTTGGGAATTATACGAAGAAGATGGCCGCTGGTATGGCCGCGGTTCCGCTGACAATAAGGGCCAGCACGCGCTGAATATCGCAGCGCTTGAAGCGGTGCTGGCCGAACGCGGCGGCAAGCTTGGCTTCAATGTGAAGATCGTTCTGGAAATGGCGGAAGAACGCGGCTCACGCGGCTTGCGTGAATTCGTCGCCGCCAATCGCGACATGCTGGCGGCTGATGTGCTGATTGCCTCTGATGGGCCGCGTTGTGAGCCCGAAGTGCCCACCATCGCCACCGGCACGCGCGGGATTTTCCAATTTGATCTGGTGCTGAAGCTGCGCCCAGGGGGCGTGCATTCCGGCCATTGGGGCGGGCTGACCACAGACCCCGCCATTCGCATGAGCCATGCCATTGGCGCCATTATTGATCCACGCGGTAAAATCCTGGTGCGCGATTGGCTGCCGCAAAATGGCGTGCCGGCGGAAGTGCGTGGCGTGCTGGATGGCTGCCCGGTGGGCGGTGGCGATGGTGCTGCCACGATTGATGCCGATTGGGGCGAGCCCGGCCTGACGCCGGCTGAGAAAATCTATGGCTGGAATAGTTTTATTGTGCTCGCCATGCTCTCCGGCAAGCCGGATGCGCCGGTGAATGCGGTGGCACCTGATGCGCGCGCCACCTGCCATATCCGCTATACGGTAGATACCGACCCGAACACTTTCGAGGCTTCACTGCGTCGGCATCTGAATGAACAGGGCTTTGGCGATATCGTGATTGAAAATGCCGGGGTGCGCATGGCGGCTTCCCGCACGCCGCCCAATCACCCCTGGGTGCGTTGGGCGCAGGAAAGCATGCAGAAAACGCTCGGCAAACGCGTGCAGATCATCCCGAATTCATCGGGCGGGCTGCCCGGGGATGTTTTTGTGGACCATATCGGCGTGCCGCTGGTCTGGGTGCCGCATTCCTATAATGGCTGCAAACAACATGGCCCCGATGAACATTTCCTGATCGCGCCCGCGCGGGAGGGGATTTTGGCCTTCACCGGCATGTGGTGGGATTTGGGGCAGGGGGGCACTCCCTGACCCCTGTTACCTTTCTTCACGCGCGGTCTGCGCTGGCGCAATGCGGCTGTTACAGAAGGGGCGCATAAGTCCCTTCTCGGCATATTGCCGTTTGCAGGAGTTTGCCATGTCTTCCAAAATTTCACGTACCCTTATGCTCGCTTCGGTTTTCGCCCTTGGCACGACGGGGTTCGCCGGCGCGCAGCCCGCACCAGGCCCCGGCCCTCAGGGCGCGACCCCCCATCACATGCACCAGATGCATCACGGCCAGCGTGGAGATAGCATGATGGGGTTTGCCGCTGGCGAGGCTTTTGCCCGCGCTGACGCCAATAATGACGGCAAGGTGACGCGTGAAGAAGCCAATGCCTGGCTTGCCGCGCGTTTCGCGGAAATTGATGCCAATAAGGATGGTGGCCTGACGCTTGAGGAAACCCGCGCTTTCTACACCGCCCGCCGTGGCGAAGGCCGTGGCCCGCCTGAGGGCATGCGCGAACGCATGGAAACCCACCAATCGGCGCGCTTCCGCTTCATTGATGCGAACCTCGACGGCAAGATTTCGCTGCCCGAGCTTCGCGTCATGGCCGACGCCATGTTCCGTTCCATGGACGCCGATAGCGATGGTGCGCTGACACGTGCCGAGCTGCAGCGCCGTGGCCGCCGCGCCGATGGCCCGCGCGCGCAACCGTTGGTGCCGACGCCGGCGCAGCCCGCACCGCGCTAATTCTTGTGAACGAGTTGGCGCGCCGCGTTGTCGGCGCGTCAACCGTTTTTGGCCCCGATCTTTGCCGCAATCGCCAGAATGCGTTCTGCCTTTTGCACAATCGGGTAATCCACGAAGCGCCCGTCCACCTGGATGGAGGCAAGCCCGCCCGCTTCCGCTTCCGCGAAGGCTTCAACAATGCGCCGCGCGCGGGTGATTTCCGCATCAGGCGGAGCATAGGCAGCATTGGCAGGCGCGATTTGATCCGGGTGGATACATAGCCTGCCCTGAAAACCCAGCACCGCACCGCGCGCACAAGATGCCTCGAACGCGGCGGATTCACGCAATTCGATAAACACCGTATCAATGGGTGGCTCAAGCCCCGCCGCGCGGGAGGCAAGCACGCATTCGCTTCGCGCCGGCGTCAATTCATCCTCATGTAAGGTCCAGGTAATGCCAAGATCGGTGGTGTAATCCCCCGCACCAAAGGCCAGCCGCCTGACGCGCCCGGAAGGCAAAGCCGCCGCCGCGCGCGCCAGATCGCGGAGTGCCACCAAGCCACGCGCGGTTTCAACAATAGGCATCAGGTCAATAGCGCCAGCCGGCAGGCCGCGTTCGGCTTCCAGATTGCCGATCATCCAATCCACTGAGAGCAATTGCCCGGCATCTTCCAGCTTGGGCAGGACAATGCCATCCAGTGTGCCGCTGATTACGGCATGCAGGTCGCCAAAGCAGAATGGCGTATCAAAGGCATTGACGCGCACATAGGCGCGGCATTGGCGCGGCCTTTCCAAGGCCGCCCGCACCGCGCCGCGCGCTGCCGGCTTGGCGGTAATGGCAACCGCATCTTCCAAATCCAGAATGGCGGCATCGGCGCCTACCTGAAGTACTTTTTCTGCCCGGCGCGGATGGTCACCCGGGGCAAAAAGAAAACTGCGATTGGGACCGGGTGCGTTCATTTCATGCTGTCCTTTGCGTGATCTATCCTGCCAGATCATGCCGTGATCTGTGAGGCGCGCATTATGCACTGCACTGCGTTGCCTGTCTTCGCGCCTCCCCCCCCTTTTCCGCCCGTCACAAAGCCTGCAAGCTGGCCTCAACACAGGAGAAACCTCATGCAAAAAATCGAATTGGGCCGTTCCGGCATTTTCGTCCCGCCCGTTGTTTTCGGCTGCAACGTCTTTGGCTGGACCTTGGACAAGGCGCAATCCTTCCGGATTTTGGATGAGCTGGTGGAGCTTGGCCTCAATGCGCTCGATACCGCGGATGTCTATGCCTATTGGGTGCCGGGCAATAAGGGCGGCGAGTCCGAGACCATCATGGGCGAATGGCTGAAGGCGCGCGGGCGCCGGCATGATGTGCTGATTCTCTCCAAGGCGGGCATGGAAATGCCGGGCATCGGCAAGGGGCTTTCGGCTTCATACCTGGCCAGCGCCATTGAAGCATCGCTCAGGCGCCTTGGTACGGATGTGATCGATCTTTATCAGTCGCACCGCGATGATGAGAGCGTGCCGCAGGAAGAAACCCTGGCTGCCTTCGATAAGATGATCAAGGCGGGCAAGGTGCGCGCCATTGGCGCTTCGAATTTCTCTGCCGCGCGCTTCAAGGAAGCGCTTGATGCCAGCACGAAGCATGGCCTGCCGCGCTATCAGACCATGCAGCCGCATTACAATCTGCTGGAGCGTGGGATTGAAGCGGATATGCTGCCGCTTTGCGCCGCCGAAGGCGTTGGCGTCATTCCCTACTACTCGCTCGCTTCCGGCTTTCTGTCCGGCAAATACCGGGCCGAGGCTGACCTGGGCAAAAGCCTGCGTGGTACGCGTGGCGCCGGGAAATACCTCAATGATAAGGGGCTGAAGGTGCTGGCGGCTTTGGACAAGGTAGCGGCGCGTATGGGTGCCACGCCGGCGCAGGTGGCACTTGCTTGGTTCAAGGGTCGCACGGGTCTGGCGGCGCCGATTGCCAGTGCCACAACCTCGGCGCAATTGGCAGACCTTGCCAAGGCAGCGGCACTTAAACTGGATGCCGCTGCGGTTGCGGAATTGGATGCGGCGAGCGCGTGAGCATCACGCAAGAAAGCTTTCCTCCGGCTCCTAACAGTCATAGACGGCGCGCGGCAATGGCACTTGTCTTTGGCGCGCTGGGTATGCTGCCTTTGCTGCCTAGTTTTGCCATGCTTTACGGGCTCATTGGGTTTTATCTGGTGGTCTCACCTTTAAGCTTGCCAGTGGACTTGTTTTTTCTAGCGCTTAGGTCATTGCTGAACAACTTTCCAGAAAGCTTAGCCTTCGCCAGATATTTCTTGGTCTTTTTCATCGCGCCCTCGCTCTTTCTCTGGGGGCTGCTCAATATTCAAACCAGCGCGCGCGCCCACAACCGGATCATCATTTGGTCATGCGTTTTTTGCGCCATCACAGCACCGTTCGGGCCGGGCTTGGTGCTTTGTCTGCCAATTTTTTTGTGTGTGATTGCGCCAATTGCACGCCGCTTCAAGGCATCCGGGAAGGCCAACTAGCCTAATCTACAGAGCATGTCCGCGCCAAATGCCTCCACCTGACTTGAAAATGCTCTGCTTCACAAGATATTTTGAAGCACAAGAAAGATCGCTCACGCCGACGATATTGCTCCCGCCGCCAAGGCGCTATTTCACCTCAATCAATGCTGGCAGGTTCCAACGGCCATCCAGGGCCTCGGCCTTCGGGCCATAGAAGCGTCCCGCGAAAAAGAAGGGGCCTTTTGGTGCCGGCAGCCAGTTGGATTCCTTATCAGGCCCAGGACTCTCCGCCTGCATGTAGATTTCAAGCGAGCCATCAGCGCCTTTCACAAG
>CAMCHA010000114.1 GCA_945874515.1 Asaia bogorensis | reverse complement strand
GCCCATCGCGCTGAAGGATGGCGTGCTGGAAGCCGAAGCCGGCGCGCGCATGATTGACCTTGACCTTTGGGCGCGCGAACGCGGTTGGGAATTGCGGCTTTGGCCCAGCACCAAACGCACCGCGACCATTGCCGGGTTTGTCGCAGGTGGTGGTGCGGGCGTTGGCGGCATCAGCCATGGCACCATGCGCGAGCGTGGCAATTTGCTCGGCGTGCGTGTGGCGACATTGCAAGACCCGCCCGCGCTGCTTGATCTGGAAGGTGATGCAGCCAATCCAGTCAATCGTACCTATGGCACCACGGGCGTCATTACGCGGGTGCGGCTGCCGCTGACGCCGGCGCAGGATTGGCGCGATATTGCGGTGGTGTTTTCGGATTTCGCGGCTGCGGGGCGGTTTGCACTGGCGCTCGCTTTCGCCGATGGAATCCCCAAGAAAATGTGCGCCGTGTTTGATGCGCGCCTGCCGCCTTTCTTCCGTGCCATTGCGGATGTGGTGCCGGCGGATCATGCGCTGGCGCTGGTGATGGTGGCACCTTCTGGCCTTGTCGCGCTACGCGATATGGCGCGGGAACATGGCGGGCGGATTGTCGCGGATCAGGATACGGTGGCGGCTGAGCGCGATCCGGAAGCGACACCCTTTTACGAATATTGCTGGAACCACACCACGTTGCAGGTGTTGAAGCGCGATCGTGGCGTGACCTATCTGCAATGCCGCTTCCCTTTTGAAGGCACTTTGGAATCGGTTGAGAAGGTACGCGCTGCCTTCCCGGATGAGGTTTGGATGCACACGGAATGCGTGCGCTTTGGCGGGCGCACCACCATGACCGCCCTGCCCGTCATTCGCTGGAAGGATGATTCGCGGCTTGCTGAAATCATGGCCGGTTTTGAAGCGGCGGGGGCGGGCATTGCCAACCCGCATGTCTTCACCATTGAAGAAGGCTCCGGCTATCGCCGCGTGCCGGGCGATCAACTTGGCTTCAAGCGCCGCGTTGATCCGCTGGGGCTGTTCAATCCCGGCAAAATGAAAAGCTTCGATGAACCAGAAAGTGACGCCGCATGACGCATGATGTTGCCGGCCTGATGGCCGCGCTGCCCGATATTCGCTGGGTGACAGACGCCGCGCTGGTGCGCCAACGCAGCCGGGATTTCTTCTGGTATAGTCCCGTGTTGAAACGCCAATTGAATGGCGTGAGCGCGGATGTGGTGGCCGAAGCGCGTGATGAGGCTGATGTGGTGCGCATTCTGGCCGCCTGCCATGCGCGGCGCATTCCGGTGACACCGCGCGGCGCCGGCACCGGCAATTATGGCCAGGCCATGCCGCTGCAAGGTGGTGTGGTGTTGGATGTCTCGGCGCTGGATAAGCTGCTTTGGGCCAAGCCCGGCATTATGCGCGCCCAGGCAGGCGCCAAGCTGATTGCGTTGGATGAACAAACGCGCCAGCAAGTGGGGGGCGAATTGCGCTTTCATCCTTCCACCAAACGCACCGCGACCATTGGCGGCTTTGTCGCCGGCGGTTCCGCGGGTGCCGGTTCCTGCATGTGGGGGTCCTTCCGGGAGCCGGGCAATGTTCTCGGCCTGCGTGTGGTTACCATGGAAGAAACACCACGCATTCTGGAATTGCGTGGTGGGGAGATTGAAAAAGCCAATCACGCCTATGGCACGAATGGCATCATCACGGAGGTCGAGATGCCCCTCGCCCCCGCCTATGATTGGGTGGATGTGATGATGGCCTTCCCAAGCTTCATGGAAGCCGCACGTTTTGCGGAAGCTGTCACGCTCGCTGATGGCATTGTGAAAAAGCTTGCGACAGTGGTCGCCGCGCCCGCGCCGCAGCAATATTTCCGCCATTTCGAAGGGCGCATTCCTGCGGGCATGAGTGTTGCGCTGCTGATGATCGCAGCCCCCTTCCTGGAAGCTTTTGAAGCGCTGAAGGCCAAGCATGGCGCGACGCAGGCGGAGATTTATCGCTGCCCCACGGAAGAAGCAGCCGTGCCGCTTTACGAACATTCCTGGAACCACACCACGCTGCAAGCGCTGAAGATTGATCGCGGCATCACCTATTTGCAAACGCTGTTTCCGCCGCCGGGCCACATGGCGTTGGTGGAGAAAATGGAAGCGCTGTTCGGTGATGAAGTGCCGATGCATCTGGAGTTTGTGCGCTTCGGCGGGCATGTCACCTGCTTCGGCCTGCAATTGGTGCGCTATACCAGCGAAGAACGCTTGGCCGAGATCATTCGCATCCATGAAGCCAATGGCTGCCCGGTCTTCAACCCACATGCCTTCTCACTGGAAGAAGGCGGCATGAAGCGCGTGGATGCGCGGCAATTGGCCTTCAAGAAGGAAGCCGATCCGCTTGGGCTTCTCAATCCCGGCAAGATGCTCGCCTGGGATGATCCGGAATGGTCGCCCGATCGCCCGCGCACGCATTACATGTATGGCGACCCGGACGCGCCGGAAATTGAGGAAAGGCTGGATTAGGACTGCGTTATGCGGGTGCTGCTGATCCATTGCCATCCGCGGGCTGAGAGTTTTTCGGCGGCACTCCGCGACACAGCGCGACAAGCGCTGGAAGCCGCCGGGCATCAAGTGGAATGCCGCGATCTTTACGCGGAAGGCTTCTCGCCCGCCTTGAATGCTGCCGAGCATCGCGACTATCTGGACCCTGCCAGCAACCCCCCGGATGTCGCGGATCATGTCGCTTCGCTGCAAAGGGCTGAGGCGCTGCTGCTGGTCTATCCCACCTGGTGGTATGGGCTACCCGCGATGTTAAAGGGCTGGTTTGATCGCATCTGGGCGCCGGGCATTGCCTTCAAGCTTGGTGATGGCGCGATTGAACCACTACTGACCAACATCAAGCGCATTGGTGTGGTGACGACTTATGGCTCACCGCTTTGGCTGTTATGGGTGATTGGCTGGCCGGACAAGAAGCTTATCAATCGCGGCCTCCGGCGCTTATGCGCGCGCGGCTGCCGCGTGGAATGGCTGATGCTGACACGGATGGATCAGCGCACGGCGCCAGAACGCGCGGCTTTTCTGGCGAAGGTGAAGGCGCGGCTCAGCCGGTGGTAGCCGGGATTACGTGATCCAATTCCCGCCAATCCGGCACTTCTGCGTCCAGCAGCTTTCCATTACGCAGCACAATCCGATCCGATTGCGGGCGTGACAGAAATTCAGTCATGTGCCGCGCGCGGAACAGGATAAGATCAGCCGGCGCGCCGACGCGGATCATGCCCGCCCCTTGCAGCCCCATCGCCGCCGCTGGCCGCGCGCCGACGGATCGTGCCCAATCGCCATAGGGGTGATCCAGATGCAGAATGCGTGTCGCTTCGCGCATCACCTCCACCATATCCAGATCACCATAGGCGTAGAAAGGATCGCGCGTATTGTCTGACGCGAGGGAGACAGAAACGCCGCCCGTCTGCATTTCATGCACAAGCGTCACGCCCCGCCAGCGCGGCGTGCGCCCCGGCTCCCGGTCCTGCAAATACATATTGCACATGGGCAGGACCACAATCGCAACGCCGGCTTCCGCGCAAGCCTTGATAGTTTCCAGCGCGAATTCATCTGTTTGACGAGAGAGTGAACAGCAATGCCCGCATTGGATGCGCCCCTTGAAGCCGCGGCGCAAAGCGGTCAGCGCAACTTCGCGCAAGGCGCGCGCGCCGGTTTCCCCGCTTTCATCCACATGCAAATCAAGGTCTAGGCCGCGCGCTTCTGCCAGTGCAAAAAAATGATCCAGCATAGCCTGAAATTCAGGCGGGATATCATCATGAATGCCACCAGAAAGCCGCGTCACCATGCCCAATACACCGCCTGATTCGGCGACGATATCAGCAAGTTCAGCGCCCTCATCCCCCGCAAAGCGATCGAGCGGCGCGATGGAGGAAGCCTGCAAGGTGATCCGCCCGGCCCAATCATCGCGCAGCTGGCGGAACATCCGCCAGGCCTTGGGCGCATGGGGCATGTAGCTATCTAGATGCGTGCGCACGGCAACCGTGCCATGCGCGTAAGCCGCGCGCAGCGCGAATTCCGCGCGCATGCGCATATCGGCTTCAGACCAATTCACATCGCGGTCAGCCATGACCGTGGTGACGGCGCCGAAGAAACTACCATCAGGATTGGGGGCGCGTTGCCAGATATGACCCTTATCCAGATGGGTATGCGCATCCAGCATACCGGGCCAGATCTGCCCGCCATCCAAAGAAACCCCATCCGGCGCAGAGCCAAGCGGCGCAATGGCGGCGATGCGTCCCTGTTCAATCTGCACATCAAACCGCGCGATGCCATCTCGGTCCAGTGGCAGCGCCCCCACACCTTCCAGCACCGCGCTCAGGGCACGCACATCGCGCAACCAGAAATTCCCACCCGCGCCGGCCAAAGCCATGCGAGTCTTCGCCACGGCGCACCTCATCGCCGATCCCCCCTGCCCATCGCGCTTTCATGCCAATGGCGCAGCAGCAAATGCGTGAGCAAGCTAAGCGCCAAGAAAATCGCAATCCCTGTTGCGGAAACCAGCACAAGTGCTGCAAACATGCGCGGAATTTGCAACTGATACCCCGCTTCCAGAATCCGGTACGCAAGCCCCGATGAACTGCCGCCTGTACCCGCGACAAATTCCGCGACAATGGCGCCAATCAGCGCAAGGCCGCCAGAAATCCGCAAGCCCGCCAGAAAGTAAGGCAGGGCAGACGGCAACAACAGCCGTGTCAGCACCTGCCAGCGCGATGCGCGATAAAGCTTGAACAAATCCTTCAAATTATGATCCGCCGAATTCAACCCGACAGTCGTATTCGACAGGATCGGAAAGAAGGCAACGATCCAGGCGCAAATCAGCAAAGATATCGCGATATCATTCACCCAAATGATGATCAGCGGCGCAATCGCCACAATGGGGGTCACTTGCAGGACCACGGCAAAGGGAAACAGCGACAATTCAACGATGCGCGACTGCGCGAAAAGAATGGCAAGCGCCAGCCCCAAAATCGCTGCCACCGACAGCGCCAAGAAGGTGATCTTCAGCGTGATCAACAGCGATACGGAAAGCGATGCCCAATCACGGATCAGCGTCTGCCAAATGGCAATCGGCCCCGGCAGGATATAGGGCGGGATTTCCCGCATCCGCACCATCATTTCCCAGCCACCCAGAAACAGTAGCGCAAGCAGCGTCGGCGCCAGAATGCGGAGCCAGGTGCCTTCCACAAAACTGCCAGCGGCCGGTGCCGCTTCCGTGCTCTCACTCATGCGCACCCCCCATGGCAGAAGAAAGCGCGTGCGAAACCGTGCGGCATTGGGCAGTATATTCGGGTGAGGTTCTGAATTCTTCACCTCTGGCGATCGGGGCGGTGATGCGCACTTCCTCGGCAATGCGGCCCGGGCGCGGGGCCATCACCACAATGCGTTCTGCCAGATAGACACTTTCAAACACCGAATGGGTCACAAAAATCACCGTAAAACGTTCCTGCGCCCAAAGCTGCACCAAATCATTGTTCAGCCGAAAGCGCGTTATCTCATCCAAGGCCGCGAAGGGTTCATCCATCAACAGAATGCGTGGGCGCGTTACCAGCGCGCGCGCGATGGAAACACGCATGCGCATGCCGCCTGATAACGCGCGCGGATAGGCTTTCTCAAATCCCTTCAGATCAACGCGGGCGATCCATTCGGCGGCGCGTTCCTCGGCTTCCCGCCGCTTCATGCCGGCCAATTCAAGGGGCAGCGCCACATTGCGGATCACGCTGGCCCAGGGCATCAGCGTGGGTTCCTGGAACACAAAGCCAATATCGCGTTCCGCTTCGCCACCAGCGTCATGCATGGCGATCGGCCATTCCATCGTACCGCCGCTTGGCGCGGTAAGCCCTGAAATCAGGCGCAGCAAGGTGGATTTGCCGCAGCCCGAAGGCCCCAGAAGCGCAATGAAATCGCCCGGCATGATCGTCAGATCAATACCATCCAGCGCCAAGGTTCCCGTTGCGTAACGCTTGGAAACCCCGGCGAGCGAGAGCAGCGGGCGCCGAGGGCTCAAGCCAGCCCGACCCGTCTATTGACGAAGCGTAGCGAATAGGCGCGCTTCACATCAAGCCCAGGCGGCATCACTTCCGCATCGCGCATGGCCGTATAGAAGGCTTCCCAGCGCTCATCCGTCATGGCGCCAATGCCAAGCCGTTCCGCATCACCCGAGAACACGATGCCGCGTTCATTCAGGGCGCGGACGGCGTAATCAATCTTCTCCTGAGTCATTTCCTGATTGTCGCGCATGATAAGCGCATTCGCCGCCGCCACATCCTGCCCGCGCATATATTGCGTCCAGCCCTGCATGGTGGCGTCCACAAAGCGCTGGATCAGATCCGGCTTTTCCTCGACCATCTTGCGGGAGATATCAATCGTTGTCTGGTAATTCGGGAAGCCCGCATCGGCGAAAAGCAGCACCCGCGGATCAGCCCCGCCAAGCCGCGCCGCGAAGGGTTCTGACGACACAAAGCTTTGCTGAATGGCCTGCTTATCCGCCAGAAATGGCTGAATATTGAAGGTATAGGGGCGGATCTGGCTATCGGTGAAGCCGAAGCGCCGGCGCATGAAGGGCCAAAAGGTCACGCGCCCGCCGGCGCCTACCAAAATCGGCTTGCCACGCATTTGTTCGAAACTGGTGAACCCCGCTTCCGCATGGAACATGAAGCCTTGTGGGTCTTTTTGCATGATGGCGCCAATCGTCATGAAAGGCACATTCTCACGCACATAATTCAGCGCCTGAAAGCCGGCTGACATGATCATGTCCACCCGACCCGCCAGCAATAGCTGCGCCGGGTTCTGCTGCGGGCCGCCCATGCGGATTTCGCAATCAATGCCGGCACGGCGATAGAGCCCATTGGCCAGCGCCAAATAATAACCGCCATGTTCCGCCTGGGCGCGCCAATTGGTCTGGAAGGAAAGCTTTTCCAGCGTCTGCGCCAGCGGCACCCGCGCGCCTGCTACCGCAGAAAGCACAAGGGCAGTGCCACCCGTGAGCAATGCGCGGCGTTCGATCCGATACCTGGTTCTCATGGCTCTCTCCTCGCTGGGATGGATTGGGGCGTCACATGCCCCAGGGAGATGGGGTCAGCAAGGCATATGCCAATCCTTTGGGCGGTTCTTGGCGGTGAATCGCCCCGGCATCGCCTGTTTTACGTGCATTAGCCGCCGCCAAAGGGATCACCTGACGGGTTGATCGAGCCCCAGCACGCTTTTCCCCGCTCGAGTCGCCGGCCCCTCAGGCCAAGTTTCCCCTAGAGCAGCTTATGGCCTACCGTGACGAAGCCAGCAGCCTCCGGGAGGGCGCAAGCCTCATGACCACCACCGCGGTGCCGCCGCGTCAGACATCCTTGCTGCTTGGCATTTTCTTCATGTGTGCGGCCTGTACGCTATTCCCG
>CAMCHA010000113.1 GCA_945874515.1 Asaia bogorensis | reverse complement strand
GAAGCCAGCGTGCGTTATATGGCGACCGATTTGGGTGAAGCGGGCATTCGCGTGAATGCGATCAGCGCCGGCCCGATCAGGACTTTGGCGGCGAGTGGCATTGGCGATTTCCGCTATATTTTGAAATGGAACCAGTATAATTCACCGCTGCGACGTAATGTGACGATCGAAGAAGTGGGCGGTGCGGGCTTGTATTTGCTGTCCGATCTTTCCGGCGGCGTTACCGGTGAAGTGCATCACGTGGATAGCGGTTATCATATTGTCGGCATGAAGAACCCCGACGCGCCGGATATTTCCACGGTTTGATGGCTTAAAAAACGCGGCCCGAAACCTCGGACCGCGCTTTTTTGATGCCGCCAGTCTGGCCGCTTGCAGGCGCTGGATCAGCGATTGTGTGGCGCCGCGCAACTGCACCGCCTCATCAGCAAGTGACTTGGCGGCATTGTTGATGGTGCCAATCGCCTTGCCGGTATCCTCAGTTATGGTAGAAACGCGACCGATCGAGCCTTCAAGCGAACCCACCGAAGAAGCGGCGTAACGCAGGCTTGAATTGCGAAGAAGGCGGCATCGTAAAAAATTTCTTTAAAGCGGCAGATATTATGTCAAACGCCTGATTGAAAAATACGCGTTCTTCCTCACGGCCTGTTCAGGAATTTCACCTAGGGTGATCGGATAGTCATTGATCATTCTGCTGTGGAAAACCCGATGTCCTCCATCACACAAGCACCCTCCCACAAACGCTCTCTTTTGGGGCTTGGCCTTGTCGCCGGGCTGACCGCTTTGGGCACGGCAGGCATCATGTATGGCCTGCCGCAAAGCTTGCCCGCACCGCCGGCCGATCCGCGCTTGCCCATGCTGGCGCGCAGCCTGGATATCGCCGGACTTGCCACCCAGCTTTCCGGCGCAGTGCCACCCATGTTGCTGGCGCGATCCGATGTGGAATTGGCCGATGCAGGGCGCCGGGCGCGCCAGGCGGAAGACCGTTTGACTACCTTGTTGCGCGGCAATGCTCAGGTTCCGGCTTCTGTCCAGTCAACCAGCACCAACCTTGCCGCTGCTCTCCGCCAGCTTGGCGCAGCACTGGAAGCCGAACAGCAGGCGCGGCACGAAGCGGGACGCCAAATCGCGGCGCTTGGCGCTGCGCATCGGGTGTTTCGCGCGGCCTTGCTGCCCGCCATTGCAGAAGTGGGCCAGGAAATCAGCCGCGCCATGAATCCGCCGCCCGCAGCGCGCGGCCAGGCGCCCAGGCCGCGCGGCTTGCTTGCCAATAATGAAATCCCGCGCCAGGCGGCGCTGCTCCGCGCACGTGGCGCGGCGGAAGAACTTTTCGGCATCGCCAATCGTGCCGGCGCAGCGCGCGATGATGCGGCGCATCAGGCGCTGATCACGGCGCAGAATACGGCCCTTGCCACGCTGCGGTCTGCCATCTCCGCGCTTGGTGATGCGCCGCGCTATCAACCGCTCAGCGAAGCCGCCGCCGCCTTGCAGCGCGCGCATGAAGCGCTAGAGGCACCCTCAGCCCGCAGGGCGCGCGAAGTGACTTCTGGCCAGGATGTCGCTGCCGCCGCCGCGCGGCTGGCCGAATCGGGCACGCGTTTCCAATCCAGCATTGGCCCGGTGCTGGCCACCGCCGCTGAGGAAGCCAAGCGCGCCCGCCCAGCCCAGCCTCAGCACCTGCCGGCGCAGGTTCTGCCCATGGCGCTCGGGGCGCTTGCCCTGGCCTTGGCCGTACTTACGGCTTTTGTTACGCGCCGCCCGAGCGTCCCCGTCGCTTCGGAAAAGCGTCCCGATAGCGGCGTACTCGCGACACTCCGCGCTGATCTGACCAGCGCCAATGCCGCGCGGGATGAAGCTCAGCCGGAACTCCTGCGCCTCACATCCGACTATGCGGCGCTGCGCGCGGAAGCCAGCCGCGTGCTGGAAGCGGAAATCACGCCCCGCCTGCAAAGCCTGGCGCAGGAAGCGAAAACCAGCCGCGAAACGCTCGCCACGCTCAGCGAAGCACAGATGACCGCGCAACAGGCCACCACCGGCATCGGCGCCAGCGCCGAACGCGCGCGGGAGGAAACGGGCAAGGTCGCGGCAGCAGCCGAGGAACTTACCTCCACCGTGGCGGCGGTTTCCGAACAAATCCGCCATTCGGCGAGCATTGCCGCCCAGGCGGTGAGCGATGCAGGCCGCACCGATACCATTGTGCAGGGCCTAACCGGGGCGGCGGAGAAGATCGGCGATGTGGTGAAGCTGATCACCGCCATTGCCGGCCAGACCAATCTTCTGGCGCTAAATGCCACCATCGAAGCCGCCCGCGCCGGTGATGCCGGCAAGGGCTTCGCCGTGGTTGCTTCCGAGGTAAAGGCGCTGGCCACCCAGACTGCCAAGGCAACGGAGGAGATTTCGCGCCAGGTGCAGGCAATCCGCAGTACTTCGACCGAAGCGGTGGCGGCGATCCAGGGCATCGCCCAGGTTGTGCAACGCATTGATACCATCGCCGCCGAAGCCGCGGAGGCAATTGAACAGCAAGGCGCAGCCACGCGGGAAATCGCCCAGGGCATCGCCGCGGCGGCAGAGGGCGCCACAGCTGTTGCCGGCGCGGTGGCGAAGGTGCAGGGCGGCATGGAAGCCGCTGGCGCCCCAATCACAGCGCTTGGCGATCAGGCCGATGCCATGGCGCGGCAAAGCGCGGAGCTGGAGCAGGAGGTGGTATCTTTGGTGGCGCGGCTACGGGCGGCCTGAGGCGTCATTCGGCCTCAAGCGATTATAAATCGGGCGCAGCAGAAAGGGCGTCAGGAAAAGCGGGAATTGGCCAAGCGCGAAGAACAGCAAAATGCGCTGGTCGGTCGCGGCCGGCAGCACCGCCAAAAACAGCGCCATATTGCGATTGCCGCCGAGCAAGCCCGCAGTCAGTGCCAGCTTCTTGCCGGTGGGCGCAAAGACCAAAGCGGTTGCGGCATTCAGGCCGAAATTGGCGGCAAAAGCCAAGGCCAGACCGCCCATCACCCAGGCGGGGTCTGAGGTGATTTTTGCCAGCATCCCATCCATGACACCAAAGCCGAAAATCACCACCAGCCACACCACGGAACCATCCAAGGCCCCGGCATAGCGTTGCAGCCGCGCGGGGCCCAAAAGCCGGCGCAGCGCCACGGAAATCAGCAAGGGCAGCCCGACCACCAGCATCAGCCGGCCCATCAGCGCGGAAAGCGAAATGGCCAGATCTATGCCCATCAGCCCAAGCGCCAAGGGCGGCGCGGTAAAGGGCACGATCAGGGTGGTGATAATGGCGACCACCAAGGAGATTTCCCCATTCAGCCCCACCATGCGCGCGAATGCTGGGGAGGATGTGGCGGCACAACCCATGGCGCTGATGACCAGCCCCGCGACAAGCGGCCCATCAAAACCAAAGCCGCGCAGCACCAGAAACAGCAGAATGGGGCAGACCAGCATCATCCAGGCGACCAGCACCGCCACCAGCACGGGCCGGCGCAAATACGCCACCACCTGGGCCAAATCCACGCGCAGCAGCACAATCGTCATCAGCGTCGCGACCGAAAAAGTGACCACATCGCGAAACAGGGCGGCCAAGGGCGGGATGAAAAGCCCCGCGAAAATGCCAAGCGCCAGCAGCGGCCCGCCGCGCCGGGCGGACCATTCCAGGAAGCCAAGGGCCATCAGCTTGGGCTATTGCGTGCTATCATGTTTGCAGCATTCCAATTCGGGGCGCGCGACACAAGCTATGGTGGCATGTTCGAAGGAGAATTCAGGCCATGCTGACCCATGAACCGCTGATCAGGCTTGCGGCCTTTCTGGGGGTGCTTTGCGCCATGCTGGCGCTGGAACGCGCCTTTCCGCTCCGGGCGCAGCGGCTTTCCTGGCGGCGCTGGCCGGCGAATTTCGGGCTGGTGGTGATTGCTTCCCTACTGGTGCGGCTGCTGGCACCCGCTGCCGCGATGGGTGCGGCGCTTTACGCGGAAAGCCAGGGGCTTGGGCTGCTCCGCTGGCTGGGGCTGAATGGCCTGGTGGGCGGCGTTTTGGCGGTGCTGCTGCTGGATCTGCTGATCTATTTCCAGCATCGCGTCTTTCACGCTGTGCCGTTTTTATGGCGGCTGCATCGCGTGCATCATGCTGATCCGGAATTGGATGCTTCTTCTGGGTTGCGCTTTCATCCGGTGGAAATTCTACTGTCCATGGCGATCAAGATGGCGGCGGTGGTGGCCCTTGGTGCGCCGGCAGAGGCAGTTTTGGTATTTGAAGTGCTGTTGAACGCCACCAGCCTGTTCAACCACGCCAATCTGGCGCTGCCTGCCTGGCTGGATGGTGCGCTGCGCTTGGTGCTGGTGACCCCCGATATGCATCGCGTGCATCATTCCGAAGTACGTGAGGAAACCGATAGCGATTTCGGCTTTTGCCTTTCCTGCTGGGACAGGTTGTTCGGCACCTATCGCGCGGAACCGGCCGCTGGGCAGCTTGGCATGGTGATTGGCGTTGTGGAGTTTCGTGCGGATCAGGAACAGCGGCTTGATCGGTTACTGGCGCAGCCTTTCCGCGAGGCGACCTGACGCCTTTCGACGTGGCTGATCAGGTTCGTCCAGCAAGCGCCATGATCGCCGCACGATGCGGTAGGGAGGGCACGGCACCCTGCTGCGTGCAGGCAAGCGCGCCCGCGGTGACAGCCAGACGCAATATCTTTTCCGGCGCGAACCCCTCTGCGCTGAAGGCCGCGAAGGCGCCCAGAAACGCGTCTCCCGCGCCGGTGGTATCGGCGACAGCCACGCGGGGCGGGGTAGCGTCAATCACAATGCCATCAGGCCGCGCCCAAAAGGCGCCGGCGGCACCGGCAGTGACAATCACTTCGCGCATTGTCTCGGCAGTGAGCGCAAGAGCCAGGGCGGCGGGTTCGGCTTCCCGCTGCGCCAGAATGGCGGCTTCTGTTTCATTCAGCACCAGCATATCGGTCGCGGCGAGAAGCTCCGGCAGGATGGGCGCAGCAGGCGCGACATTCAGGATGCGGCGGACACCGGGCAACGCACGAAACAGCGCGGCCGTGGCGGCTTGCGGGGTTTCAAGCTGCGCGAGAGCCACCGCGATATCTGCGGGCGGCGTAAAGCCCGGCGGCAGGGCCAGTTCTGCATTGGCGCCTGGGATGATGATGATCTGATTTTCGCCAGCCGCATCAAGCAGGATGGTAGCAGCGCCCGTTGACGCTTGGGTTACTTGCACCGCCTGAGCATCAATGCCTTCCGTCGCCCAAAGCGTGCGCGCGGCTTGGCCCGGCGCGTCATCACCAATGGCGGCAATCAACGCAACACGCCCGCCCGCCCGCGCCGCCGCCACTGCCTGATTACTGCCCTTGCCGCCATGAAATTCGGCCATGCCAAGCGCGGTCAGGGTCTCACCCGGCGCAGGAAAGCGCTCAAGGCGCAGCACCGTGTCGCGATTATACGAACCAATGACGAGAATACCGCCCATAAGGGCAAAGCCTGCGGGGCGCATCCGCCCCGGTCAAGGCCAAGATTATTTCAGGCAGGCCGCCACATGGGGCAGGAAATGCTGCACGGGTGGCGTTGCCAACCCAGTTACCTTGGCGCCTTCATCAAACCGCCTGAGCCGCACGGCATCTTCCGCCTGCGGCAGCGCCCGAAATGCCGCGACTTCATCGGCTGACATCGGCCCACCCTGGAGCGACAGGCTGAGCACGGAATCAGGGGAAAGTTTGGCGAAGTAATCAGCCTCAGTCGCGCAGAGATAGCGCTTGGCGGCGACATGCAGCCGCACGGGTTCCGTCACTTCCGGGCCGAACCAAGCTTGCAGCCATGCCTGGCCCAATTCCTCATGCTTGTCATCCACGCCATGCTTGGCGGGGTTGTCACCCAGATCATGCACCAAATGGCCGATATCATGCAGCAGCGCGGCGGCAATCAGCGCTGAGGAACAACCCTCACGCTCTGCCTGCCAGGCGGCTTGCAAAGCATGCTGGCGCTGGGTGACATCATGCAGCCCGTATTGGCCATGGCCCTTGCCATCAATCAGATCAGCCAATTCCTGGAGGCGCGGATCTTCAGTATTCGCCATGATGCATTCTCCCTAACCGGTCATTATTTCGGTAGCCCTTGATGGGGCGTCAGGGAAGCGCCGTCATGGCCGTGTCATCAATTCTTCACGACCATGACGGATAAGTCGCTGACAGGTCCGGTTTATGCGGCCTGATTAAGCCCGCCCATCGCCATCAATTGCGTCAAATGATGATCGGCATCGCCGAACATCGTGTCGATGGTGGTGAGCCGCTTGAAGTAATGCCCGCCCAGATATTCCATCGTCATCGCAATGCCGCCATGCAATTGAATGGCGCTTTGGCCGATGAATTTGCCAGAACGCCCAATCTGCACCTTCACCGCCGACATTTGCCGGCGCCGTTCCAGCGCATCCGGCTCCTGCGCCATCATCGCGGCCAGCATGGCCATGGAACGCGCTTCTTCCAGGGAGACCATCATCTCCGCCGCGCGATGCTGCAAGGATTGGAAAGTCCCGATCGGCCGGCCGAATTGCTTGCGCGTCTTCAGATAATCGAGGGTCAATTTTTGCAGCGCATCCATCGCGCCAAGCGCTTCACCGGCCAGCGCCGCGATGGTTTCATCCACCACGCGATCCACCAACGCGAGACCATTGCCGGCATCACCCAGCAGCGCTTCAGCCGGCAGGCTCACGCGGTCCAGCGTGATTTCAGCGCCACGCAAGCTATCCGTGGTCGGATAGCCGCGCCGCGTCACACCCTTTGCATTCGCCGGCACCAGAAAAACACCGATGCCGGATTTGTCGCGCCTAGCGCCACCGATGCGCGCGGTGACAATGATGTGATCTGCCACATCACCATGCAGCACCACGCCCTTGCGGCCTTCCAGCACCCAGCCTGCGCCATCCTTCTTCGCCGTGGTCGCGACATCATGCAAATCATGGCGCGATTGCGGTTCGGTATAGCCAAAGGCGAGTTTCAGCTTGCCCGTCGCAATTTCCGGCACCATCGCGGCACGCTGAGCCGCCGAGGCACCATGGCGGATAAAGCCACCGCCCATCACCACCGTCGCGAGCCAAGGTTCCAGCGTGATCGCGCTACCCATGGCTTCCGCCATCAGCATCACTTCCACCGGCCCGGCGCCAAAGCCGCCATCTTCTTCCGCGAAGGGCAGACCGAGCAGGCCGAGATCGGCATAAGCCTCCCACATTTCCTGCGACCAGGCCGTGGCTGATTTCAGGTAGCGCTTGCGGTCTTCAAACTTGTATTTATCGGCCAGCAGCTTGGTCAGGCTGTCCTGCAGCAGCCGCTGGTCTTCGGAAAGATCGAAATCCATGTTTCAGAGTCCCAAAAAGGCTTTGGCCATGATGTTTTTCTGGATCTCGGTGGAACCACCATAGATCGTCTGCTTGCGCCAATTGAA
>CAMCHA010000112.1 GCA_945874515.1 Asaia bogorensis | reverse complement strand
GAAAGCGTTTCACCCGCTTCGCGTACAAGATCCTGCCGCCATCTGAGAAGCTTCTGCCTGAAATATTCCACCTGAAGCGCATTCATGAACTCCTCGGAAGCCGAGGGACGGTAATCGGGCGGCAATGTCACCAACATAATTTTCTTCTTCCCCCGCCTTGCGCAACCGCCGAGGTAGTTTCTTTACTGAAACCTGTCTCGTCGGATTGGCAGCCTTTTATACCGGCTTGCCCGGGGGCGCCAGGGGGCGTTTCAAGACAAATATCTGACAAAAGCCAATTTCAGCTTTCCAGGCCGCGCCGGGCCAATTCCAGCCGGGCGCGCAGCGCAATCGCCTCAACCGCCTCAGCCAAACCCGGATCGGCGGGTCTTTCACCCTCGGTCAGCCGGGCAAGTTCCTTTAGCCGCGCGGGATCGGCGCGGCCTGCCAGCAATTCCAATTGCAGCGCCTTCAATTCCTTCAGCATATCCTCACCGCGGCGGAAGGCACGGGCATTGCGTTCCTTGGCCGGGCCCAATTCCTGGACCGCTAAAAGCCCCATGGCCGTGGCCGCGGAAACCCCGGTGCTGGCATTGGCTTCGCGCGCTTCATCCGCGCCGCCGCCCACACGAAAGCCGCCTGAGGCGCCGCGCGTTGACCGCGCCCCCGGCACATTGGTGCCGCCTGTCACGCCTCTGATAACGACCATCTGACCTCCTCTGTTCTGCCCTGTCCCGGCAGGCTCAGCCGGGACCCGGCAGGTTTTGCCGCCACGACTCGGCGAAGATACCGCCAAACCCTGGCACGGGCCTTGCGCTGAACCCTGGCAGACCGCCGCCCGTGATCGGGGTGGCTGCCGGAGACAGACCTTGAACCGTATAGCGCAAGCGCTCGCAAAAATCTTCACCGCCCTGGCATTGGCGGCCTGTTTCATTGCGCCGCCCGCCACCGCCCAAATCCGCATCAAGGATATAGTGGATATGGAGGGTGTGCGCGACAACCAGCTTGTCGGCTACGGCCTGGTCATTGGCCTGAATGGCACGGGTGATCGCCTCAGAAGCGCGGTCTTTACCCGCCAATCGCTGGTCGGGATGCTGGAGCGCCTTGGCGTAAATACACGCGATTTTGAACGCCAATTGGATACCAAGAATGTCGCCGCCGTCATGGTGACAGCCAATTTGCCTGCCTTTGCCCGGCCCGGGAGCCGGATTGACGTGGCGGTCTCAGCCCTTGGCGATGCCACGAACCTGACCGGCGGCACGCTGCTGGTCACGCCGCTGCTTGGCGCGGATGGCGAAGTTTACGCCGTGGCGCAGGGCGCGCTGGCAACCGGCGCCATTGCCGCAAAAGGGGCTGCCGGTTCCGTCACGCGCGGTGTGCCGACCGCGGGGCGCATTTCCAACGGTGCCATCGTGGAACGCGAAGTGCCCTTCACGCTCACCAACCGCGACCGTGTGCGCCTGGCGCTGCGCAACCCTGACCTGACAACGGCACGGCGCATTGCGGCCGCCATTAATGGGGCATCACGTGGCAATGTGGCGACCGTCACCGATCCGCGCACGGTTTCCGTGGCGCTCAATGGGCGTGATCCGGTTGCCTTCCTGACTGATATCGAAAGGCTGCGGGTTGTGCCCGACCAGATCGCCCGCGTGGTCATTGATGAGGCGACGGGTACGATTGTGATGGGTGACGCGGTGCGCGTTTCCACCGTAGCCATCGCTCAGGGCAATCTGACCATTCGCATCACCGAAACGCCTCAGGTGAGCCAGCCCAATGCCTTCGCCCCGGGGCAAACCGCCGTGGTGCCGCGCACGGGGATCGAAATTGAAGACCAAGCGGATCGTCGCATGGGCATTCTGCCCCAGAATGTGACCCTTCAAGAATTGGTTCGTGGCCTGAACAGCCTGGGTGTTGGCCCGCGTGACCTGATTTCCATTCTGCAAGCCATCAAGGCCGCTGGCGCCTTGCAAGCCGATCTGGAGCTCCGCTGATGTTGGACGCCACCAATCTTGTTGCCCCGCAGCAGCGCGCCATTCGCCAGCCGCAGGCCGGCGCCCAATCCGAAGCCGCCATGCGCAAATCCGCGAAGGATTTCGAAGCGCAGGCGCTGGGGTTCTTACTGCAGCCGATGTTCGCAACTGTGGATATGTCCAAATCCTCCTTCGGCGGTGGCGCGGCCGAGGCGCAATGGCGCCCGATGCTGGTTGAAGCCTTCGCGGCATCCGCCGTGCGGGCTGGCGGTGTTGGGATTGCCGATTCCGTTTATCGCGAATTGCTCCGCCAAAACGGTGCACAAACCCCCAATATGGGAGAGACCCAATCATGATGGATGCACTACTTATTGCCGGCAAAAGGCTGGCTGATGCTCTGCGTGCGGAGAATGAGGCGCTGGCGAAGCTTGATCTTTCGCGTGCTGCCAAGCTTGCGGAAAGCAAGATTGCCGCGACCGATGCCTTCGCCCAGGCCTATGCGGCCCAGGCCAAGCATGGCGCGCGCCCCGATGGTGCGATGCGCGAAGAAGCGCAGATGCTGACCAAGCAACTGGAAAATCTGGGCAGCGAGAACCGCAAATTGTTGGAGCGTGCGATTTCCTTGCAGTCGCGCGTGATTGAAACCATCGCGACGGCCGCGCTGCCGCGTGTCGCCAATCCGGGCTATGGGCCGCGCGGTTATCAGACCCCGCCGCGCCAGACGCCGGCCTTGGCTGTAGCGGCGCGCGCATAAAAAAGACGCCCGGCGGTTATGCCGGGCGTTTTCATTGATTTCTAACAAGGCGCTGGGGTTTCGCCCCGGCGCCTTCAAGCCTGCCTGATCAGCGGCAGGCCGTGACCATGATTTCCACCAAATGGCGCGGGTCGGCCATATTGGCTTCAACGCAAGCGCGCGCCGGGGCGCCGCCGGCCGGCAGCCAGGCAGTCCAAAGCTCATTCATCGCGCCGCGATCGCGGATGTCCTTCAGCCAAATCTGCGCAGACAACATGCGGGTCTTGTCCGTGCCATTGGCTTCCAGCGCAGCATCAATCTTGGCGATCACTTCGGCCGTCTGGCCCTTGATGTCCTTGGAAAGATCATCAGCCGTGAGCCCCGCAAGGAACACGAAATTATGATATTCGACTGAGGATGAAAGGATCTGGTTAGATCCCTGACGATTGATCTTGCTCATATCCGGCCTTTCAGAAAGGTTGGTCAGCGCCAAGCGCTGAGAGGGTTACTAGAACAGAAAGCGTGGGGCGCGAAATGGCTAGGTCAAGCCACCCGATAAGTACTACCCGAAGCCGCCGCGCCGATCATGGCTTCAAACACCGCAACGCCATGGATCGCTTCTTCAACCGGCAGGGGATAGGCCGGGCCACCCGTGATGGCGGCAGCAAAAGCTGCAAGTTCAGCATGTTCGATATCGGTCTTCGGGAAGTCCTTGACCCAAGCCTCACCCTCACGCGGGGTGAAGCTCAGCTTCTCATGGCCGTTCAATTCCAGCACTGCATCCGTGCCGTACAGCGCCACGCGCCAGACCCTTGGCGCATAAGCCAAGGTCGCGAAGCCACCCGTGGCGCCGGAGGCGAAGGAAAACAGCCCCGCCGTCGTGTCATCCATGCCATTGGTGAGCGCGCGGGCCAGTGAGCGCACCGTCACCTCAGCAATCGGGCCGGCCAGATTGATCATCATATCAATCATATGGATGCCCATGCCGCCCATGCCGCCGAGCGGGCTTTCATGGCGGTCCGTGCGCCACATGCCGGGCTGATAGGAAATTGCACCCGGCCCGCTGAACTGGCCTTCCACATGCAGCAAGGTACCAAGCGCCCCGGCGGCGATCAGCTTTTTCATCTCGGCCACCGCCGGCAGGAAGCGCCGATTATGGCCAAGCGCCATCACCACACCCGCTTGCCGACAGGCAGCAACAGAGGCCTCCGCACTTGCCTTCGTCATGGTGAAGGGTTTTTCGACAAAAACATGCTTGCCCGCGCGCGCCGCCGCGATCACCTGATCGGCGTGCATCTGGTGTGGGGAGGCGATCACCACCGCCTTCACCCGCGGCTCCGCCAGAATGGCGGCCAGATCAGGCAGGATCTTCACCCCCTGCCGCGCGGCCCATTCGGTGGCGCGTTCCGGCCGGCCTGTGCTGCCGGCAATGAAGCGGATGCCGGCATCATTCCGGTTCTGCACACTATCAACCAGGGTCTGGCCCCAGCGCCCCATGCCCACAATGGCCGCTTCAATCATTCTCGTACCTCATTCAGGTTCAACGTTTTGCGGGATCGCTCGCCCCATCGCCTTCCAGCACCCGCGCCATGGCGGGCAGGCGTTTGATCCCCCAGGCAATGGCTATGGCCGAAAGCAGCACGGCGGCAAGGGTTGGTAGCGTCATGCCGAAGACCTCCCCCGCCGCGCCGAGCATCAGCGCGCCAAGGGCTGGAAAGGCGCGCACAATCAGTCCCCAAAGGCTGAGCACCCGCCCGCGCATGGCGGGATCGGATGCTGATTGCGCCAAGGTTTGCGCGCAAATCCCATGCACGGACATGGCCGCGCCCATAATGGCGGCGCAAAGCACGCCAAAGGGAAACCAGCTGGTCGCAACAAAGCCAATCATGGCAAGCGAGATCGCCGCCGGGGCGAAAACCGCGAGCCTGGTCGTGCCGCGCATCTTGCCACGGGCAGAGACAAAGATACCAGACAATAAGGCGCCAACGCCGAAAGCCGCTGTCAGTACCGCAAGCGCTTCCGCACCCAATCCGAATTGCCGTTCCACATAGGGCGGCAGGATTTCCGGCAGGCTGCGCAGCAGAAGTGCGACAATCGCCGCATAGGTCAGGATCGGCCCCAAGCCCGGATGCCCGGCCACGTAACGCAGCCCATCCCGCATATCTCCCCATAGGGATTTTGTTTTGGCGTGCCCCTGCCGTTCCTCGGCTGAGACCTTGAGCAAGGGCGTGGTAGCGGTTGCGATGAAATACGCGACCGCATTTGCCGCGATGGCCGGCCAAACCCCCGCCACGGCAATCAGCGGCCCGGCCAGCGCCGGCCCTACAAACCGCGCCACATTGAAGCAAAGCGAATTGAGCCCCACCGCTGCCGTCAGATCATTGCGCGGGACCAATCCGGGCATCAGGGATTGCCGCGCCGGCTGCGCGAAGGAAGATGCGATACCGTTCAGCACCTCAAGCAGCAGCAATGTGTAGATATCAAGCTTATCAAGCGCCACCAGCAGCGCGATCACGGCGGCCATGACGCCGATCATCGCCTGGCTCCAGAAGGTAAGCTTTAGCCGATCGGTGCGATCCGCAATGGCGCCCGCAATCGGGCTGACGACAACCGCCGGCGCCAAATCGCAAAACGCCACCATGCCGACCCAGAAGGCGCTACCGGTCAATTCCCAGGCGAACCAGGAAATGGCGATGCGATGCATCCAAAGCCCGGTCCAAGAAATCAGGGACGCAGTGAAGAAAACCTTGGCGTTACGATGGGAAAGTGCGCGCGTCAGAACCGAAAGGGATGCCATGCGCGCTTGCCGCCTTCAGCGCCGTGCGCGGATGTTCTGAGGGCGTTGGTTTCCCGGATCAACCGGCGGCTGGCCGGTTCCCGCATTGCGGATGCATTCGCGGATCAATTCGTCACGCAAGGTTTGTTGCCGAAAGCTATCGGAACGAAGCCGCGCGGTTGGCACGTCGTTCGTCATGTCGCTGTCACCGAAATTTGAATCTGCCCGCATCAATTGACCGCGTTCACGGAAATTGACGACACGTTCGGCTTCCTGCGTGCAGATGCGCTGCAATTCAGGGGTGGCGCCGGCCACCGCACCGCGCGGGGAAGGGGGTGCTTCATGTGGCGCGCAGGCCGCGATGACTAGAAGCAAGGGCAAAAGACGAATCATGAATTGGCTCCCGCCGGGATAAACCGGGATAGTAGCGCGGTAAGTGCAGCCTCGTCGAACCGGCCCGCCGGATCAAGCGGCACGCTGGCGGCGGCGCGCAGCAGGGCAGGGTGCAATTCCGCCCCGGTGGCGCGCAGCGCAAAAAAACCCTTGAGGCGCGCGATCCGCCCCATGGCTTCGATCAACGCCAGAAGCCTGAGGCAAATCGCGAGGCCCTGAGGGGTCCCAAGCCCATGGCGCGCATCCACCGCTTCCGCCCAGCAGGCCGCATCGGCATCGGCCAGGAGCAATTCCATCGCCTCCCCATCCGGGCGGCGGAAGATAAGACGGCGCGGGCTGCCCCAGATCTCCGCCCCGGCGGCACCGCGCGCCGCTTCCCAGGCGCCCAGCAGATCGCGCGCGGTGACGGCCGGCGTTTCCTCGGGCGGGAAGGAGATGGCGTAGGTCAGTGCCCCATCCGGGGTCGGGATGATCCTGATTGAGCTCGTCATGCGCCCCCTTTCTGGACCGGCTGGGCGCGCCGCGCCAGAGATGAAGTGCTTGCCCCCGCTTGACGCGGCGCGCTGGCACGGCACTCTGGCATCCATGACCGAAATCGCAGACCTGACAGCCTCCGAAGCCGCGCTGCGCATCGCCGCTGGCTCCCTGACCGCCTCAGCCCTGGCCGAGGCTTGCCTGGCGCGCATTACAGAACGTGAACCTGAGGTGCGCGCCTTTGCCTGGCTGGACCCGGCGCTGGTCCGGCGCGGGGCGGCGGCCTTGGATAAGGGCGGGCCGCCGGCGCCGCTCAAGGGCATTCCTTTTGGTGTGAAGGATGTGCTGGATACTGCCGATATGCCTTCGCAATATGGCTCGCCCATTTATGCGGGCCACAGGCCGCGTAGCGATTCCGCTGCCGTTGCCATGGCGCGGGCGGCGGGGGCGCTGATTATCGGCAAGACGATCACGACGGAATTCGCCACGCGCCATCCGGGCGCCACGACCAACCCGGCCAATAAGCACCATACGCCGGGCGGGTCTTCATCGGGTTCGGCAGCCGGCGTGGCGGCGGGGTTCTTTCCGCTGTCTTTCGGCACGCAAACCGGCGGCAGCATCATCCGCCCGGCGGCGTTTTGCGGCATTGTCGGTTTTAAGCCGAGTTTTGGCACCATCCATCGCGGCGGCATGAAGGTCATGAGCGAAAGCCATGACACGATCGGCGTCATGGCGCGCAGTGTCGCCGATTGCGCGCTTTCCATGGGCGCGATGACGGGGCGGGATTACGGCAAGCCCGAAGCCAAACTACCCCGCGCGCCGCGCCTGGCTTTCACCCTTGGCCCGCCTGCGGCCAAGGCAGCGCCCGAGACTTTGGCGCTGATGGAACGCGCCATCGCGGCTTGCCGCAAGGCGGGCGCTGAGGTGGTGGAAATCACCCTGCCCGCGGTGATGACCGAAGCCTTCGACGCGCATGAATATGTGACGAATATGGAAAGCGTGCAGTCACTCGGTTGGGAATTGGAGGCAGCGCGGGCGCAGCTTTCAGACACAATCAAGGAAAAGCTTGATTGGGCGAAGCGCTTCCCGACCGCGCAGCTTGATGCCTGCAAGCTGGTGCAAGCCAAGGCGCGCGCGGCGCTGCCCGGCGCGCTTGAAGGTTT
>CAMCHA010000111.1 GCA_945874515.1 Asaia bogorensis | reverse complement strand
TCCATCAGCCGCGCCCAGGGCAGCTTGCCATGGACGCGATGCGCTGCTTCCAGCGCGGGCAATACACCCGGCACGCCAACTGATCGTCCGCTGGCCATGGCTTCCAGGAAGGGCATGGGCCGGCCATCGCGCAGGAACAGCGCGGGCGTTGCGGCAGCGGGCGCGGCTTCCCGCCCATCCCAGGCTTCGATCCCGCCATCGGCGGCGCGGCGGAACATGATGAAGGCGCCGCCACCAATGCCGGAGGCTTGCGGTTCCACGAGCGTCAGCACCGCCTGCACCGCCACGGCGGCATCCAGCGCACTGCCGCCATCCCGCAGCACGCCAAGCCCGGCTTCGACTGCCAGCGGATGGCCAGCCGCGACCATATGGCGCTGCGCGGGTTGCGCGACGGCGGGGAGGGGGGCGAGGAGGAGGGAGAGGAGAAGGAGGAAACGGATCATGGCAGCCTAGATTGGCGCCATCATCCTTCACTGCACAAGGCGCCGCAGCCTTCTCAAGCTGCGGTTTGTCTTGAAGTCACCAAGGCAGCGTTTGTGGTTGGGGCCTGGTTTGGGGCGAGAACATCTTCACCTGTGGCCGGTTTGAAAATGAGGAGTTCCCGAATGACTTCGTGATGCGTATTTTTCATGGGGATGGCTTCCACATGGAACCCATGCCGCGCGGCCAGGGCTCTTACCTCTGGTGCATCATCATAGGTCAGCATCACCGCGCCCTGAACGGAAGCGAGAAGGCAGAAAAGCGCTTCATGATCCACATCATTATGGCTGTAGAGCCGTGATCCTGCCCGCTTACCACCTGCGGTATAGGGCGGATCCACAAAGAACATCGCATGCGGATTCTTAGCAAACACCCTAATCATTTCGAAGGCGTCTTTTTCTTCGAAGGTTATTTTGCCGCGGAGTTGAAACAGCGCTTCAATGCGTCTGGCCAAGGTGTCCGGATACCAGCGCGACCTGAGGCCCTTTCCGGCCTCGCCTTCCTTCACCAAGCCCGCGCCCGGCGCCATGATGCCGCCGCGCTGCACGCGGTTCTTGACGATGGTACGGAAAGCGCGCGTTCTGACGGAAGAAGGGTGTGTGTCCAAAACCTCCTTCACTTTCGCCAGATTGACCTCAAAGGCGCGAATTTGGCGGCATAGCCAGTCAACGTCTGATCGTGGCGCATGGAAAATCACGTGCCAGACAGCGGCGACGTCTTCATCAATCTCCCCAAGCACGACCCGCTTGCAAAGACCTTCCGCCGCCGTGGTCAAGCCCGCCATGGCCCCGCCCGCAAAAGGCTCGATCAGGACTGAGCCTTCGCTCTGCGCCGACTGGAGCCATTTCCTGACTTCGGGGACGAGCCAAGTCTTCCCGCCGGGGTAGCGGAAGGGGCTCAATTGCCGAACCTGTGCGACATTCGTTGGTTTTTCGACAGAACCGAAACGCGCTATTAGCACGGCCGGCGGCTGCGCTGCATTGGTATCAATGGGCGTCGTAAGCTCCCCAACCAACACGCCCTTACACACATCATCAAGCAAGGGTGCACCACAGGCCGTGACGCCAATCTCTAACCCCTGCGGACGCTTCTTTCGGCCTTTCAGCGGAGTGAGATCGGGCGTCATGTCTTTCCGAGTCGGTGGATGTTCACGATTTATACCTGTAGCTTCGAGGTCAGTCAACCGTATTTTCCGATCAAAATAGCCCCGCTTAGCTTGGGCATTACCTATCGCTCCTTTTGGAGCGCTGATCGCGCGGCAGCAACTTGTGCCTGATGCGGCTCTCAAATACCTGCAAGGGCACTGGCTTACCGCCGGTCAGCCCTTCCACGGATCGTTCGAGGGTCGTGAAACGGACCTCATCGCGGATCAGGCGCTTCGGCCCGTCATCAGCGGCGTTTTCGAAACCCACGATGAACCAGGCGATATCCGCATTGGAGATATCCGCGACCCGGTCCATTTCGCCAATTGAATCAAAAAAGGGCCGATCAACCACAACCGCCATTTTCTTTCCCCAGCGCCGCAAAGTGGGAACCTTGATCTGAAGCTGCGGCATCAGGCGCTTAGGCCCGCTGCTGCGATAATCAGGCCGCCGGCGACCCTTGGGAAAGGGAAGGGAACTCAAGTGCGGATCAGTCAGGGATTCAAAATCGCCTCTCATGGCGTCGCCACTGAAATAAACCGCCTGAATCTCCAAGGCAGCCCAATGCAGCGCCTCGGAAGCCACTGGGCCAGATTTCACCAAAATCATGTCCAGCCGGCCCACATCATCCCCTTCCTCGCCGTTCAGAAGCGGGCCTCCCTCAAGAAAACCAACCTCCGCTGCGATGAGAGGATTGGCATCGTCGAGAATAGTCTCACCAACCCAACGCAACACTTCCAGTTCGTGATGAAAGCGATAGGGGCAGGTTACGCGCAACGCTCCTGCCGGCCCTTCAACGGGTTTGGCCATCACGGCCTCGGTTTCTGCGCCTTGGTCGGGCGCATAGAGGCGAAGCGAACACACCCCGCCCTCTTTCGAGCATTTGGCGCCTTGTTTGCGGGCCTGAAAAGGACAGGGACGTTCCGATCTTTCCCTTTTTGGGCGGAGCAAATCCAAGGCTATGTCGCTGCGTTCTTTGGGCGTTAGGTCAAGTATATCGCGCCCGAACCACTCGGCGATGCCAAACCGTGGGGATAGTTGTCGTGTTTGCTTCGGCATCAGACCCTGCGCTACGATTCGGGAAACCACATTAGATAGCAATATGAACGAATTTGCATGCTCTTGGTTTCGACGGCCATTCGATCTGGTCTGAGATAAGCTCCCTGGAGTTTCATGTAATGCCCCGCCAAACCCCACCCACACATCGCCTGCTGCGTGGCCGGCGCGCTTATGCCGCCGGTCAGGATGCCGAAGCCCTCGCCGCCGCAGCGCTTAGCGCTGAGGGCTGGCAAATCGTTGCCCAAAGGCTCCGCACCGAAGCCGGCGAAATTGACCTGATCGCCGAACGCGAAGGCTTGCTCGCGTTCATTGAAGTAAAGGCCCGGCCATCCCTGGCAGAGGCCGCCTTCGCCCTTGGCTCGCGCCAACGCGCACGGCTTGTAGCCGCCGCAGAGGCCTGGCTTGCCGCCAACCCCGGCCATGGCGCGGCTGGGATGCGCTTTGATGTCATGCTGGTCGCGGCAGACGGCACCATTCGGCGCATCGCCGATGCCTTCAGAATTGGCGATGCCTAAGCGGGCTTTTCCGCCATCATCAGGTAATTCACCCCCGTATCGCGAGTAATGCGCCAGGCACCTGAAAACTCCATTTCCATGCCCGCAATATCAGCAACGCGAAGCCCCGTCCCGCGCAGCCCCGCGCCAAGCTCGGCGGGGGTCACGAACATGCGCCAATCATGCGTGCCCACCGGCAGCAGCCGCAGCAGATATTCCGCGCCAAGCTTCGCCATCAGGAAGGACCGCGGCGTTCGGTTCAGTGTGGAAAGGAACACCAATCCCCCAGGCCGGGCAGCGCGGGCCAGCGCGCCCAGAAAGGCCGCGCGTTTCGTCACGTGCTCAATCACTTCCAGGCAAACCACGGCGTCAAAGCTGCCCGCTTCCTCGGCCAAATCCTCTGGCCCGCCCTGGCGGTAATCAATCGCAAGCCCGCCCGCTTCGGCATGGGCGCGGGCTGCCGCCAGCGCCTCGGGCGCCGCATCCATGCCGGTCACCTCAGCGCCGAGCCGCGCCAGCGCCTCAGAAGCCAGCCCTGCCCCGCAACCGACATCCAAAACCCTGAGCCCTGCCAAGGGCGCTGCCCCGCCCGGTTTGCGGCCATGGGCGCGGGCCAGCCTTTCGGCAATCCAGCCAATGCGCACCGGGTTCATCCGGTGCAGCGGCTTCATGGGGCCATTTGGGTCCCACCAGCGCGCGGCCAGAGCGTTAAACTTGGCGATTTCCGCCCCAAGCGCCGTTGCTTCCGCCAAGGTGATGCCCTTTCTAGCCCTGATCCGCTGGGATGGGTTGCGCGCAACCCGCCCCCCCGGTATCTGTCCCGCCCCGCGCGCCGGCGCAACCGCCGGTCCTTCCTTTTCCGCCCCGCCCAGGGAAAATAGCCTTCTATGGCCCGTATTGTCATGAAATTCGGCGGCACCTCAGTCGCTGATCTGGATCGTATCCGCAATGTCGCCGCCCGCGTGAAGCGAGAGGTAGATGCCGGCCATCAGGTGGCTGTCGTGGTTTCCGCCATGTCGGGTGTGACTAATCAGTTGGTGAAATGGTGCCAGGACCTATCCCCGCTGCATGATGCGCGCGAATATGACACGGTGGTTGCGACTGGGGAGCAAGTGACAACCGGCCTGACCGCCATTGCCCTGCAAGCGATTGGCGTTGATGCGCGGTCCTGGCAGGGCTGGCAGGTGCCGATCATCACGGACCAGGCGCATGGCAAGGCGCGGGTTGAAAGCATTGATGGCGCGGCGCTGATTGAACGCATGCAGCAAGGCCAGGTGCCGGTGGTGGCGGGCTTTCAGGGCATTGAGCCCAAGCGCAACCGCATCACTACGCTCGGGCGTGGCGGGTCTGATCTGTCGGCTGTGGCCATAGCCGCCGCCGTCAAGGCGGATCGTTGCGATATCTATACCGATGTGGATGGCATTTATACGACCGACCCGCGCATTGTGCCGCGCGCCCGCAAGCTTGAACGCATTTCCTATGAGGAGATGCTTGAACTCGCGTCTGTCGGCGCCAAGGTCTTGCAGACGCGTTCGGTTGAACTGGCGATGAAGCAGCGTGTGCGCGTGCAGGTGCTTTCCAGCTTTGAAGACAAGCCAGGCTCGCTCGTGGTTGATGAGGATGAAATCGTGGAACACCCCGTCGTTTCCGGCATCGCCTATTCGCGCGATGACGCCAAGATAACGCTCCGCCGCGTGCCGGACAGGCCCGGTGTGGCCGCCGCCGTTTTCGGTGCGCTCGCGAAAGCCAATGTGAATGTGGACATGATTGTGCAGAATATCGGCGCCGATGGCAGCACGGATATGACATTTACCATCGGCAAGGCTGATCTGGCACGCGCGCAGGATGTGCTGGAAAAAGCCCGCGGTGAGCTTGGTTATGAAGCGCTGCTCGCTGACCCGGATGTCACCAAGATAAGCGTGGTCGGCATTGGGATGCGGAGCCACGCCGGCGTCGCCACCACCATGTTCAAGGCGCTGTCGGAAAAGGGCATCAATATCCAGGTGATCTCCACCAGCGAAATCAAGGTGAGCGTGTTGGTTAGTGCGGATTACACGGAACTTGCCGTGCGCGCCTTGCACACGGCCTATGGTTTGGATGCACCGGCATGAGCGATGACAAGACCAAGGCACTGGCGCAGCTTGATCGGCTGATGGCGCGTGGCGCGGCGTTTTTTGGCACGCATTATGCCATCATGGGTGGCGCCATGTCCTGGGTCAGTGAACGGCATTTAGTCTCCGCACTTTCGAACGCTGGCGCCTTTGGCGTGATCGCCTGCGGGGCGATGGAACCTCCACGCCTCGCCGAGGAAATCGCGGGTACTCAGGCGCTGACAACCAAGCCCTTCGGCGTCAATCTGATCACCATGCATCCAAGGCTGGATCAGCTGGTGGATACCTGCCTGGCGGCCCGCGTTTCGCATATTGTTTTTGCCGGCGGCATTCCGCCCGGCACCGCCATCAAAAAGGCCAAGGATGGCGGCGCGAAGGTGGTGTGCTTTGCCCCAGCACTCTCCCTGGCCAAGCGCCTGATCCGCGCTGGGGCGGATGCGCTGGTGATTGAAGGCAGTGAAGCGGGCGGGCATATCGGGCCGGTGTCGCTGACCGTTTTGGCGCAGGAAATCCTGCCCCATATCCGTGATGTGCCGGTGTTTGTGGCCGGCGGGATTGGGCGCGGTGAGGCGATCCTTTCCTATCTTGAGATGGGCGCGGCTGGCGTGCAGCTTGGCACGCGATTTGTGTGCGCTCGGGAATCCATCGCACACGCCAATTTCAAGCAAGCCTTCATCCGCGGCAATGCGCGCGATGCCATTCCGACAATCCAATTGGATGAGAGTTTCCCGGTGATCCCGGTGCGCGCTTTGCAGAATGAAGGCACCAAGCGCTTCCTGGAACATCAGGCCGCCACCATTCGCCGCTTCAAATCCGGTGAACTCACCAAGGAAGCCGCGCAGCTTGATATCGAGCATTTCTGGGCCGGGGCGCTCAGGCGCGCGGTGATGGATGGCGATGTCGAAAATGGCTCACTCATGGCCGGCCAATCGGTTGGCATGGTCACACAGGAACAAAGCGCCGCCGAAATCATCGCCGAATTGCGTGATCAGGCGGCACAGGCGATGCTGGCGCGGTCTGCCGCCGCTGCCGCCTGACCCGCTGGAACCCCAATGAAACGCTCTGCCCGTACTGAAAACACTGTCCAGGAAGCCGCCCGCGTTGGTGAAGAACTGCGCGAGGCGCGGAATGCGCTTGGCGTGAGCCTTGAGGATGCGGCGGCGCAGCTTCGCATCAATAAGCGCTATTTGCAGGCGCTTGAGGAAGGGCGGATCAAGGACCTACCCGGTGCGGCCTATGCCGTTGGTTTCGTCAGGTCCTACGCGACCGCGCTTGGGCTTGATCCGGATGATGCAGTGCGCCGCTTCCGGGACGTATCCGGCACGGCGGTGACCAAATCAGGTGACTTGGTCTTCCCTGAACCCGTGCCCCGGCGCGGCATCCCGACCGGGGTTCTGGCAGCGCTTGGCTTGGCACTCGCCATGGGCGGCTATGTCGCCTGGTATCAATGGAGCGGGCGTGGTGAGCGGGTGGTGGATGCCGTCCCCCCGCTGCCGCCCCGGCTGGAACGCGCGGCCGAGGGGCCGGACACGCGGGAAACACCTGCGGCCCTGGTTGTGGAAACGCCCGCGCCCGCCCAGGCACCTGTCGCCGCGCCTCCGCCACCGCGGATAGACCCGGACAAGCCGCGCGTGTTGGTCCGCGCCAAGGGCGAAAGCTGGGTGCAAATCCGCGATAATCCGGGCAATCGGGTGCTGACGGATCGTGTACTGCGCGCCGGTGAGACCATTGAAATCCCAAATCGCCCGGGGATTGTGCTGACCACAGGCAAGGCCGAGAGCCTGGATATCCTGGTGGATGGGCAGGGTGTGGACCCCTTCGGCGGGCCAGGTGTGCGGCGTAATATCGCGCTGGAGCCGGAACGGCTGCGGGCGCCGCCCGCTCAGGCGAACACTCCCGCCCCGGCACCGCGCCCAGCCCCTGCCACGCCGCCGAGGCCTTGACGCGTTTCAAGGCTTTCGGCGCGGCGAAAGCCACGGCATAATCGCGGGACAAAACCAAGCTTGGGGTCCGCCGCATGTCCTATCGTCCCTATCAGAAGATCGAGCGCCGCAAATCGCGGCTGATCCATGTCGGGCGCGTGCCGGTGGGCGGTGATTCGCCGATTACTGTGCAGACCATGACCAATACGCCCACCGAAGATGCGGCGGCGACGATTGCGCAAATCCGCCTCAGCGAATTGGCCGGGGTGGATATTGTGCGCGTTTCCTG
>CAMCHA010000110.1 GCA_945874515.1 Asaia bogorensis | reverse complement strand
GGCATGGGCTTTGTCGGGCTTGGCACGGATACCGGCGGTTCCTGCCGCATTCCGGCAGCACTTTGCGGTGTTGTCGGCTGGAAGCCTACCGCGCGGCGCGTGCCGATCACTGGCATTCTGCCGCTTTCGCCCTCGCTTGATTCTGCCGGGCCTTTGGCGCGCTCGGTCGCGGATTGTGCGCTGATTGATAGCTTCATGGCCGGCGAGGAAACGCCCACATCCCCTGCCCCGCCCCCGATGCAAAGCCTGACCTTCGGCTTGCCGCGCGGTACCTATTTGACCGATGGGATGGATGGCCATGTCGCCGCCGCTTTCGAAAAAGCGCTGCGCAAACTTGCACTCGCTGGCGCACGCATCATAGAATTTGACCTGCCGGAGCTTACCGAGATTCCCCAAGTCACCGCTGCCGGCGGCTTCCCAGCGAGTGAGGCTTTGGCCTGGCATCGCCGCCTGATCGCGGAAAAGGCCGATGGCTATGACCCGCGCATCCTGAAACGCATCCGGCGTGGTGAAGGCATGTCGGCTGCCGATTATGTGGACTTGGTCAATGCGCGCGCCCGCATCATCGCGAGTGTCGCGCCGCGCACCGCGCCGTTTGATGCGCTAATCTGCCCGACCTGCCCGCTTATCCCGCCTGCCATCGCTGAGGTGGAGGATGAGAAGGAATACAACCGAATCAATATGATGCTGCTGCGCAATCCCAGTGTTGGAAACTTCCTCGATCGCTGCTCAATCAGCCTACCCTGCAACGCGCCGGGGGAGGCACCGGTCGGGCTGATGCTGACCGGCGCACATGGCGCGGATCGGCATCTTTTCGCAGTATCGGCCGCGGTTGAGGCGGTGCTGGCGGCGTGACCGCGCCGCGCTTTGGTTCGCTGCATCAAGGCACCGCGCCGGAACAGGGCACCGAAAATTTTGTGGAATTAGCGCGTGCTGGCGGGGCGCGCGTGGAACGCATCTCGTCCCGCGCCGTCACCAACGGCGCATGGTATGAGCAAGCTTGGCCAGAATTCGTGCTGATTGTCGCGGGCAACGCAGCGCTAGAATTTGCTGATGGTACCACGCGCGAACTAAAGCCCGGCGACTGGGCCCTATTGCCAGCGCTGTGCCGCCATCGCGTCGCCTGGACTGATCCCGCAGGCGAGACGCTTTGGCTCGCGGTGCATCTGCCGCCGGCCTGAAACGGGCCTCAACCCTTTTTCTCATCCCCCGGCAACTCAATCCCCGTCAGCGCCTGCCAAACGCGGATGACAAAACCATCATCGGCGCCGCCCTGGCCCATCGCACGCGCCGCGGTGAAAAGCTGCTGCGCTTGCGCGGCCAAAGGCACCGGGAAATTCAGGCCACGCGCCATGTCATTCACCAAACCAAGATCCTTCACGAAAATATCAACCGCGCTGCGCGGCGCATCATCGCCCGTCAGCACACGCGCCATGCGGTTTTCGAACATCCAGGAATTGCCGGCGGCACTTGTCACAACATCATAAAGCGCCTGCGGATCAGCGCCGGCGCGAATGCCAAGCGCCATGGCTTCCGCCGCCGCAGCGATATGCACACCGGCCAGCAATTGATGAACAACCTTCACCGTGGCGCCGATTCCGATCTCGGCACCCAGGCGCCAGACTTTGGTGGCGATGGCATCCAGCACAGGCGCGGCCTTGGCGAAGGCGGCTTCGCTGCCGGCACCCATCACCGTCATCTCACCCGCACGGGCCTTGATCGCGCCACCCGAGACCGGCGCATCCAGATAGAGCAAGCCCGCTGCATCGGCCTTGGCAGCCAAAGCGCGCGCTGCATCCGGCGCCATGGTGGCGGAGGAGACAATCACACCGCCTTTCGCCATGTGCGGTGCAGCACCTTCTACGCCAAAAACGGCGGCTTCGGTTTGCGCAGCATTCACCACAAGCACCACTAGCGCTTCCATCCCCGCCGGCAAATCACTCGCCTTCGCAACGGCAACACCGCCAGCAGTGATGAATTCATCACGCGCTGAGGTGCGGGAATCGCAACCCGTCACCTCCACCCCCGCGCGCAATAGGCTGAGTGCCGCACCCATGCCCATGCTGCCCAAACCAATCACCCCAACGCGCATCACCGACTTCCCTTTCAAAACAGCGCGCGCAGCAGCTGCGCCAGCGCCGTGATTACCAGCAGCACTAAAACAATCCGTTGCAATGTGTGCATGGATGGCATGGCAATCACCTATCTCGCACGGAATGCCAGGATCACGCCATGCGCCGCAGCCGGTGCCACAGCAACGCCGGCGACATGTTCCAGCATGGTTTGCCCCTCAGCCCGCAACAGCCACAAGCCGCGTCAGTCGCGGCGGGTTTTGTTCCGACAAGAATATACTGCCGTCCGGCGAAAGCCACATGCCATGCGCCCCATTCAACACCGGGCGGCAACGCCCAATCAGCGTGCCATCCTGCGCCAATAGCGAAAGCCGCGGCACCTGATCCGTGACATAAAGCGTGCCCCCCGGCCCACCATGCACCGACATGGGCTTGTGATGACCCCCCCAATCGGCCAGCCATTCGCCATCGCTGGTAAAAACCTGCACGCGATTGTTTTCACGATCCGCTACTGTCACGCGGCCATCAGGCAGCACCCAAACGGAATGCGGTGTGGAAAATTCGCCAGGCCCCGCGCCAGGCCTGCCCCAATGCCCCATAGATGTGCCATCCGCGCTGAAGCGATGCACAACCGAAGCGCCATAGCCGTCCGCCACGTAAATCGAACCATCCGGCCCAAAGGCGACATCGCAGGGCGCGTTAAAGGGCTCGCCCGGCTTATGCCGCTTGCCAAGCCCGCCAAGCCTTTTGCCGTGGCGATCGAAAATGATGATTTCCTGTGCGTCGCGATCCACCACAAAAACGCGCCCATCAGGATGGACAGAGAGCATATGGCCATCCGCCACTTCCTCTCCGCCCCAGGCAGCGATGCGCTTGCCGTCTGGGGACAACACCACAACGGCAGGACCCGCAGCGCCCGCATAAGGGTCTTGCCGCAATTGGCAATAGACATTGCCATCCGCATCGCACGCCACATCGGAAGGCGAACCCGTCCCCATCGGCACATCGCCCCAGGGGCGTTCAACACGATAGAGCGTCTCGGCAAGGCGAACGAAAAGCGTATGGCGGGTCATGGTCCTCTCCTGCGCGGATGAGAGCAATCATGCCCCAAGCGGGCCAAGCCGTCGAATAGCGGCAGAAATGGCTTGGAAGGCATGGCCCAAAGCTTTACCTAAAGCGTCATGGCCAAAGACCCGCTGGCAACCCTGCAAAAGCTCCGCCGTCTGGAAGCCCAGGCGGAAAGACGCGCCTTGGCCGAGAGGCTGGCCGCAGAGGAATCCGCGCGGCAGGCCACAGCCGCGGCTGATCACGCGCTGCGCCAGGAAAGCTCAGAAGGCTTGAACCCGAATCTCGGCGCCTTCATCCAAAAAGCGCTGCATGATCGCGCTTCGGCACAGGAAGCGGAAGAAAGCGCGCGGCGCGCCACTGATCGCCAGCGTCAAATGCTGGCCGATGCGCGCGCGGCCGAACGCGTGGTGGAAAAGCTCCGCGAAAATCGTGCGGCGGAGGCAGCGCGGGAAGAAGCGCGCCGCGAACAGAACCTTATGGATGAAGCGGCGCGCAAGCCTAGCTGAAACGCTACCGCCCTTTGAAGACTGGCTTGCGCTTTTCTGCGAATGCGCGCTGCGCTTCGCGCGTATCTTCCGTGCGCGACAGCGCCGCTGTTTGCGTTTGTTCGTAGCGGTACCCTTCTGAAAGCGGCAGGTATTCGGTCAGCGTAAAGCCGCGCTTGGCCGCTTCCACCGCAAGCGGCACCTTGGACGCAATCTCCCCCGCCATGCCCTGCGCCGTTGCCAGCAATTGATCCTGCGGCACACAGGCGGAAGCGACATTCATCCGATAAAGGTCCGGCCCATAAAAACGCCGCGCGGTATAGAGCATGAGCCGCGCATTGGATTGGCCGAAATGGCGCAGCACATGGCGCACACCGCCGGCCAGCCCAACTTCCACCTCCGTCATGGACATGAAACTGTCTTCGGCGACGACAATGATGTCGCAGACCAAGGCCAGCACGCAGCCCGCGCCAATCGCCGCACCATTCACCGCGGCAATCACCGGCTTTCCGCATTCCATCACGCAATCAAAACCGGCCCGTACCAGTCGGTTATGGCGCGGGAAGGCGCCTTGCCGCGTGACATCGGGCCTGTCCTTCAAATCCGCGCCGGCTGAGAAATTCCGCCCCTCACCAGTCAGCACCACGGCGCGCACTTCGGGCATTTCGTGGAAGGCATCGAAGATGCGCGTGATCTCATCGCGAAAGGCGCTGTTTTGTGCATTCACAGGCGGGCGTGCGATCATCACCGTTGCAACGTGATCGGTGATGCTGACTTTGAAGGCTTGCAGATCAGGAAAGGGGTTCATTGGCTACTCCAGTGCCCCGGGTCCGGGGCGGTTTCTTGCAATCACGCGATTCATCCAATGGAAAGCCCCGTGGCGGCCACAATGCGCCGCGCCACTTCGCGATCCTTGGCGATCACCGCCTGATAGGCCGCAGGTGAGGAGATCACCGGGTCCGCCCCGGTCGCTTCCAGCCGCGCCTGAATCGCCGGGTCCTTCAACGCGTGATGAATAGCCGCAACAAAGCGATTCTGCGCGGCTTCCGGCGTGCCGGCCGGCGCGAAACACCCTGTCCAGGACACCAGATCATAGCCCGGATAGGTCTCGGCAATCACAGGAATTTGGCGAAGGCTGGCTTGCCGTTCGGCAGCGGTGCTCGCCAGCAACGTGGTGCCGCGTTCTACCGCGGGTCTCAGGCTTGAAAAGGAAATGATGCCCGCATCCAGCCGCCCGCCCGCCAATTCGCGTGCCACATCAGCGCCGCCGCGATAGGGGATATGTTCAAGCTTGATGCCGGCCATCAATTGCAGCAATTCGCCCATGAAATGGCCGATATGCGCAACACCTGGCGTGCCATAGGTGATTTCCCCTGGCCGGCGCTTCGCTTCCGCCACAAACGCCGCCATATCGCGCGCCGGAAAGCCTGCGCGCACACCAAGCATATAGGGCTGCGTCGTGACCTGCACGACGGGAATAAAGGCCGAGGTATAGTCAATCGGCAGGCTCCGGCTCACCAAAGGCAAAGTCGCGAAGGTCGCACCTTCAAACAAAAACGTATGGCCATCGGCGGGGCTTTGCGCGACCGCCATGGCGCCGATGGAACCCGATGCGCCAGTGCGGTTTTCGATGATGAAGGATTGGCCGAGATGTTCCGCTACTTTCGGCTGAATAATGCGCGCAATGGTATCGGCAATACCGCCCGCACTATAGGGGACAATCATGCGCACGGGCCGATCGGGATAACTGCCCTGCGCCCAAGCCCGCCGCGCCAGCAAAGGCGCCGCCAATCCCAAGCCAGCCAGCCCGCGCCGCGTGATCCGCGCCATGTTATCCCTCCCCAGCTTGACCGCGCATCTTTGGCGCGGCGTGATAGGGTCTGACGGTGCGGCGCCAGCGGTGCCGCCGTCAAGCATTAGGGGATTGAACATGCCGGCAACGCTGTTTGACAAGATTTGGGACCCGCATGTGATCGCGGATCTTGGTTCCGGCTGGTCACTGCTGCATTGCGACCGCGTGCTGCTGCATGATCTCTCGGGCGGGCGGGCACTGCGTGAAGTGGGGGAAGCGGGTTATGCGGTGCCGCATCCCGAACTTGCCTTTGCCACGCCGGATCACGCAGTGGCGACATCGCCCGGGCGCACTCCCGAAAGCTTCCCGAAAGGTGGTGAGCTGATTGCAGGTTTGCGCAAGCGCGCCGCGGAAACCGGCGTCAGGCTTTTTGATCTTGGCCAGGATGGCAATGGCATTGTGCATGTGATGGGGCCGGAGCTTGGCATTGTGCTGCCTGGTACCACCGTGGTGTGCGGCGATAGCCATACCTGCACCAATGGCGGGCTTGGCGCGCTGGCCTTTGGCATTGGCGCATCAGAATTGCGCCATGTGCTCGCCACACAAACCCTGCCGCAGAAGAAACCAAAGCGCATGCGCATTCGCTTTGAAGGCGCGGCACCAGCAGGTGTCACGCCGAAGGACATGATCCTGCATGCCATTGGCCGTTTCGGCACCGGTGCTGGCACGGGTTACGCGGTGGAATATGCCGGTTCGGCGGTGCGCGCGCTTTCGGTGGAAGGGCGACTGACGCTTTGCAATCTTTCCATCGAAATGGGCGCCAAGATGGGCATGGTAGCCCCCGATGATGTGACTTACGAATGGCTCGCTGGCCGACGCTTCGCGCCCAAGGGAGCGGCCTTGGATGCCGCCCTCGCCCATTGGCGCAGCCTGCCAAGTGATGCCGATGCGGTCTTCGATTCCGATCTTTTGATTTCCATGGCGGATATCGCGCCGCAAATCACCTGGGGCACCAGCCCGGAACAGGTACTGCCCGTCACGGGCCACGTGCCGGACCCCGCCTCAACGCCTGACCCGATCCGCCGTGCGGCTTATGAGGCAGCCTTGGCCTATATGGGCCTGAAGCCCGGTCAGCCGATTGCGGGCACCAAGATTGATTGGGTCTTCATCGGTTCCTGCACCAATTCGCGGATCGAGGATTTGCGCGCTGCCGCCGCTGTACTGCGCGGGCGCAAGGTGGCGCCGCATGTCACGGCCTGGGTCGTGCCTGGTTCTGAACGCGTGAAGCGCGAAGCCGAAGCCGAAGGGCTGGACGCCGCCTTCACTGCCGCGGGCTTTGAATGGAGAGAACCTGGCTGCGCATTATGTGTCGCGGCGAATGGAGAAGCCGTGCCGCCTGGTGCGCGCTGCGTTTCCACATCGAACCGCAATTTTGTGGGGCGTCAGGGCCCGGGGGCGCGCACACATTTGGCATCTCCGGCCATGGCTGCGGCAGCGGCGCTGGCGGGCGCCATTGCTGATGTGCGGCAATTCGCAGCGTAAGGGAGCGGGCGTCATGGAAAAATTCACCAAACTTGCTGGCCCTGCGGCGCCCTTGATGCGCGCCAATGTGGATACGGATTTGATCATCCGCATTCAGCGCTTGGTTGGCACAGGCCGCACCGGGCTTGGCCCCTATGCCTTCGAGAATTTACGCTTACTGCCCGATGGTTCGGAGAATCCGGATTTCGTGCTGAACAAGGCGCCCTATCGGGAAGCGCCCATTCTGCTGGCTGGCGCCAATTTCGGTTGTGGGTCATCGCGCGAAGGTGCGGTTTGGGCATTGATGGGGGCGGGCATTCGCTGTGTGATTGCGCCAAGCTTCGGCGATATTTTCCACAACAATTGCTTCCAGAACGGCCTGCTGCCGATTGCCCTGCCCGAGGAAGTGGTGAAGCAAATCGCCGCTGAAACTGAAGCAAGCCAAGGTGCGCGCCATACCGCGATTGATCTGGTGCGCCAGGTGGTGATTACGCCGGAAGGGGCGGAAATCCCCTTCAGCATTGATGCGCGCAAGCGTGATGCAATGCTGGAAGGGCTGGATGATATCGCGCTGACGATGCG
>CAMCHA010000109.1 GCA_945874515.1 Asaia bogorensis | reverse complement strand
ATTTCCATGATCTGGCCAAAGCCACCACGCGTCTTGCCGGCACCTGCGGAATCAGGGCGGAGTTCCTTCTTCCAGAAAATCACGGGTGCGACGTTTTCAGTCGCTTCCACCGGCATGGTGCGCACGCCAGATGGGAAGGCCGTGCCATCCAACCCATCCTTGGTCGGCCGCGCGCCCGTACCGCCGGAATTGAAGGTGATGATTTCGAAATCATCCACCTCAGCTTCCTGGCCCGAGACTTGAGAACCCCCGCGCAGCGGCGGATTCCAAAGCGCCGATGACCCTTCCGCATTCACCCGGTCCGGCACTGCCTGATGCAGGCACCCCATCATCAAATCCGGGATCAATTGCCCGATCACGTGACGCACACTGACAGGGTAAGGGCGCGGCGCATTCAGAATGGAACCTTCTGGGATTTCCATCTCAAACGGCGCCAGGCTCGCCCAATTATTCGGAACTTCAGGGGCGACCACGCATTTGATGCCAAAGCAGGAATAGGCGCGGCAATAGGCGGGCGGCACATTGATGCCGCGGCCGGAAAGCCCCGAGGTGCCGGCATAATCTACCACAATGCGATCCGCATGCACGGTCATGGCCGCCTTCAGTGTCACCGGCGCCTCATACCCATCCGATTTGATATCGGAACGGAAAGTGCCACGCGGCAGCTTGGCGATCTCAATCAAGGTGGCGCGGCGGCTGGCTTCAAAGATGTATTCCGCGAGGTCATCAAGACTATCCATCGCGAACTCGTTCATCATTTCAACAAGTCGCTTGGATCCCGCATCATTACAGGCGCAGAGCGAATAGATATCGCCTTCCAATTCCACCGGCGTGCGCGATCCCGCGCGGATGAAATCGAAAAACGTCTCATTCGGCGCACCGGCATCGAAGCATTTCACGATCGGGATATAGAGCCCTTCTTCGAAAACACTCCGCCCTTCGGGCCCCATGCCAAGGCCGCCAATATCAATGATATGCGCGGTATTGGCGAAAAGCCCCACAATCTTGCCGCCACGAAACGTGGGCGAAACGACGGTCAGGTCATGCAAATGTCCGGTCGCGAGCCAGGGATCATTGGTGATATAGTGATCCCCGGGCTTCATGCTGGCGGCGGGGAACTTCGCCAGGAAGTGGCCAACCGCTTCCGCCATGGAATTCACATGGCCAGGTGTGCCGGTCACAGCCTGGGCCAGCATGCGGCCTTGCAGGTCAAAGACGCCGGCGGAAAGATCGCCCGCTTCGCGCACCGTAGTGCTAAAGGCGGTGCGGATCATGGTTTGCGCCTGTTCCTCCACCACCGCAATCAGGCGATTCCATTGGATCTGGCGTTGGATTGTCGCCAGCGCGCCGGTTTCCTTCATCGTGCAGCCTCCTGCGTCAGATCGAGATAGCCAAGCCCATCCACCCGGCAAACCCAGCCCGGGCCAATCAAAGTGCTAGTTTCCTCTTCCGCGATAATGGCGGGGCCGGCCACGGTGGCGCCGGGTCGCATCGCCTCACGGTCATATACTTGCCATTCGGCCACTTCACCGGTGGCGGTATCGCGCACTATTTGAACCCGCACGGGCTTTGGCGCCGCTGAATCAGCAACAGCGGCAGCCGGTTCCACATGCGCTTCAACTGTTCTGACCGTGACGGAGAAGGAAAGGATTTCCACATCCGAACCTGGCACCGGGCGATCATAGAAGCGGCTATATTCTGCGTCATACAGCGCGCGAATTTCGCGCACATCCTGTTCGGTCAAAGCCCTAGGCGGAATGGGCACGGGAATTTCATGTCCCTGCCCAACATAGCGCATATAGGCAATGCGCGTTTCCTCGATTGGCGCACCAAAGGCGCCTTCCGCCACCACCCCCGCCGCTTCGCGCGACATGGCGACAAGCAGGCTATTCACCGCGGCGACGTCAAAGCTGCCAAAGCGCTGATAAAGAGACTTCACCACCTCATAAGCCACCGGCGCGCGGAGGAAGCCAATCGCGCTGCCTACACCCGCGCCGGAGGGCACCAAAATGCGCTTCACGCCGATTTTTTCGGCCACGCGATAACCATGCACGGGGCCGCCGCCACCGAAGGCAATCACCACGCGGCCTTCGTAATTCTTCGCACTTTCAATGGCATGCACGCGCGCGGCATTGGCCATATTCTCATCCACCATCTCAACCACGCCAAGTGCTGCCATATCAGCGGAAAGTGCGAGCTTGCCGCCCACGTGTTCCGCTAGCGCCTTGCGAGACTGATCCGGATAAAGCCTGAGCGCACCACCTGCGAAAAGTTCCGGATCGTAGCGGCCAAGGGCAAGGTTGGCGTCGGTCACTGCCGGGTGCGTGCCGCCACGCCCGTAACAGGCGGGGCCGGGGTCGGCGCCAGCGCTCTCGGGACCCACCTGAATGCGCCCCATGCTATCCACCTGCGCGATGGAACCGCCACCCGCGCCGATTTCCACCATTTCAATCACGGGAATACGCAGCGGCAGGCCAGACCCCTTCTTGAAGCGCCCGACGCGCGCCACTTCAAAACTGCGCGACGCCTGCGGGCGGAAATTATCAATCAGGCAGACCTTGGCCGTGGTGCCGCCCATATCGAAGGACAGCACCTTATCAAAGCCACGCTGCCGCGCGACAAAGGCCGAGAATATCGCCCCCCCCGCCGGGCCGCTTTCCACTAGGCGGATTGGGAAACGCGCCGCGGTATCAATGGTGGTGAGACCGCCGCCGGACAGCATCAAATAGAGCGGGCAGCCAAGCCCTGCTTCACGCAGCCCCAATTCCAACTGCTTCAAGTAGCGCGTCATCAAGGGCTGCACATAGGCATTGGCGACGGTGGTTGAAAAACGCTCCCATTCGCGCATTTCGGGCGAGACTTCGGAAGAAAGCGATACCGGCAATTCCGGCCACATCTCTCGCACAATCTCGGCCGTGCGGCGTTCATGGGCTGGGTTCACAAAGCCGTGGATGAAGCCGATCGCCAGGCTTTCAATACCCTCGGCGCGCATGAAGGGAATATGCGCGCGCACCGCGGCCTCATCCAAGGCCAGCAGCACCTTGCCGGTATTATCCAGACGTTCCGGCACCGGCAGGCGCCAGCGGCGCGGCACAAGCGGCTTGGCCAATTCGATGTTCAAATCATATTGGTCGTAGCGTGCTTCATTCGCGAGTGCGAGGACATCACGAAAGCCATCGGTGGTGATCAGCGCGGTTTTGGCACCCTTGCGTTCAATCATCGCATTGGTAGCAAGCGTAGTGCCATGGATCACCAGCGCCAGATCGGCGGGCTTCATGGCTGCCTTGGCCAGAACCTGCTGCACCCCTTCCAACACACCCTTCTCAGGCGCAGTGGGCGTGGTCAGAACCTTGGTGGTCCAGCGCTGGCCATCTTTTTCAATGGCAAGGTCCGTGAAGGTGCCGCCAATATCAACGGCAAGACGCGCATTCTTATGTGCTGATGTGCTCATTGCCCCATCTCCGCCGCCCAACGGGTGACCACGGCGCAAGCAGCCGCAAAATCTTCCATGCGCATGTCTTCCTTTGGATTATGACTGCCATTCTGATTGCGAACGAAAAGCATCGCCGCCGGCACGCCCGCTTCGGCAAAGGCCGCCGCATCATGCCCGGCACCCGATGCCATATGCCGATACGGAATACCAAGCGCCTTCGCCGCGCTTTCCAACCCTGCCCGCACGCCCTGATCCATCGGCGCGGAGAGGCTCCCCGTTTCCGGGCCAAGATCAAACCGCACACCACGGCGCGCTTCAATTTCGGACACGATGCGCCCCATGGCGGCAAAAAGCAGATCGCGCGATGCGGGATCAACGCTGCGAATATCAAGCTGAAACCGAGCCTCGCCCGCGATTTTCGTAAAGCCCGCTTCTTCCGTGGTGGCCATGGTGCAGAAGGTGCAAACCATGGCGTGGCCCAGCGCTTCCAACCGGCACCATTCCTCATCCAACCGATGCACAAGTTCTGCCAAGGCAACCGCAGCATCACGACGATAACGCCGCGCCGTCGCACCCGAATGATTATACTCACCCAATACGCGCGCCCCTCGCAGACGGCGTGATCCTGGAATGCCGGTCACTATCCCAATCGGCAAGCCTTCAGAATCAAGGGTCGGCCCCTGTTCGATATGCACTTCCAGAAAAGCAGCAGTATTTTCCGGCCCGAGCAGATGCTCACCCCGCGCCACCGCCTCCGGGTCAAAGCCTTCTTCGCGCATATGCTCGGCCAGCGTCCTGCCGCTGTCTGTGCGCTTCACCTGCAATATCTCGGGCGCGAGTGTTCCCAAGGCGGCCTTGCTGCCGGGGTAGGAAGTCGGGAACCATTGCCCCGCTTCCTCGGCACGAATGGCCATCACCGTCATGTCGCGCGCGGGCTGAAACCCAGCGCGCTTCATGCCGGCCACCGCCGCCAGCCCCGCAAAAACCCCGGCGGCACCATCGAAATTCCCGCCCTCACGCACGGAATCCAAATGGCTACCCATGATGACCCGCTTGGCAGCGCGGTCCGTCCCGGGCAGGGTCATGTATAGATTGCCCGCGACATCATTGCGGCATTCCAGGCCAAGCTCTTCCGCCGCAGCGCACACCAATTCATGCGCGATGCGCTCTCCGCGCCCATAGGCTTCGCGCGTGACACCCTCGCCATCGCGCGTGGCTTCCCGCAGCGCGTCAAATAACCGCGCGGCGAGGGCCATGTCAGGATTCAGATTGGGCAGCATGGCGCGGGCTTACAACATGCTCCGCACGCGCCCGCCATCCACACGGATCATGGAAGCGGTGATATAAGCGCCGGTCTCACCCGCCAAAAACGCGCCCATCGGCCCGTATTCGCCAGGCATGCCGATGCGGCCTGCGGGAATTTCCTTGGCAGTCTGGGCCAGGATTTCATCCTCGGTCACACCCAGTTGCTTGGCGCGAATGGCCGTATTGGTGGTGATGCGATCAGTCAGAATGCTGCCCGGCGCCAGCACATTCATAGTCACGCCATCGGCGGCTACTTCAGCGGCAAGCGTCTTCAGCCAGCCCCAGATCGAAGCGCGCAAAGTATTGGAAAGGGCAAGTGTCGGAATCGGGTGCTGCATGCCCGTGCTGCCCACCACAATCACCCGGCCCCATTTTTGCGCGCGCATCGCCGGCATCAGGCGATTGGTAATGCGAATGGGGGAAAGCACAATATTCTGGAACCACTTGACCAGATCTTCTTCCTTCATCTGGGATGCGGTGCAAACCGGCGGTCCGCCATGGTTCAACACCAGGATATCCACGCCCCCCATGGCGGCGACAGCGGCATCGGCCAGCTTGTCCATCTCAGCGCCAGACGAAACATCGGCCTGAATACCATAGGCCGCCTTGGCCCCCTGCGCCTTCAATTCCGCGGCCACCTTATCAAGGCTTGCCTGTTCGCGCCCGCTTACCGTCACAATGGCGCCCTCGGCTGCGATGGCATCCGCGATGGACCGCCCGAGCCCCTTGGAACCGCCCATGACCAAGGCCCGCTTGCCCTTCAAACCCAAATCCATGACCCGTTTCTCCGCGAAAGAATGAAGCGCCGACCCTGCCCCCTCACCCGCCCTCTGGCAAGACGGGCTAAGCCGGGCCATGGTGCGGCCACATCAGACCAGCGGAGCGAAACCCCTCATGGCCAAGCCAGTCATTCTCGTCACCCGGAAATTGCCCGAGGCTATTGAGGCGCGGCTCACCGAAGTTTTCGACGCTAGGCTGAACACCGAGGACGCACTTTGGGGCCGCGATGGCGCTGAGATTGCCGCCCGCGCCAAGTCCTGTGGTGCAGCCGGCATCCTATGCGCCGCTGGCGATGCGATGAACGCCGCCGCCATTAATGCCCTGCCGGAAAGCGTGAAGGTGATTTCAACTTTCAGCGTCGGCTTTGACCATATCGCCATTGATGCGGCGCGCACGCGCGGCATTGCCGTGACGAATACGCCCGAAGTACTTTCCTTCGCGACCGCTGAATGCGCCTTCACCCTGATGCTGATGGCCGCCCGCCGCGCAGGCGAAGGGGAACGCATGGTACGCGCCGGGCAGTGGGAAGGTTGGGCACCCACGCAGCTCATGGGTGTCACGCTGCAGGGCAAAAATCTTGGTGTGCTGGGCTTTGGCCGCATTGGCCGCGAATTGGCCGCCATGGCGCGCGGCGTGCAAATGGAAATCCATTACCGCGACATGCAGCGGCTGCCGGCGGAAATCGAACAGGGTGCTATTTTCCACGAAACCGATGCCGGCTTCCTGGCCACGATTGACGTGCTTTCCATGCATGTCCCTGGCGGCGAGGGCACGCGCAAATGGCTCAATGCCGAACGCCTCGGGCAGATGAAAAAAGGCGCCATTGTCATCAATTCCGGCCGCGGGCCTTCTGTGGATGATGAAGCGCTGATCGCAGCGCTGAAATCGGGCCATATCCGCGCCGCCGGGCTTGATGTTTATGACGGGGAGCCGCGCGTGCATCCGGGCTATCTGCCGCTTGAGAATGTGGCGCTGCTGCCGCATCTCGGCTCCGCCACCATCGAAACGCGCCATGCCATGGGCATGCGCTGCATTGAAAACCTCGCCGCTGTGCTGATCCAGGGCATTTCGCCCCCGCATCGCGTCGTCTGACCCTTCGCTCTCAACACCAAGGAAGCACCCGATGAATTTCGATTTCGCGAAAATCCCCTTTGACCAGGCCTATAAGCTAGTGGTGTCCACCGTGGTGCCGCGCCCGGTGGCCTGGGTGGTGACGAAGGACCAGGATGGCGTGGTGAATGCCGCGCCCTATTCATTCTTCAACGCCTTCTCCGACAATCCCGTGGTGGTGGGCTTTGGCTGCGGGCCGCGCGCGCCGGGGGCGCTGAAGGATACGGTCGCGAATATCGAAGCGACGGGGCAATTCGTGGTGAATATGGTCTCCGCTGACCTCGCCGAGAAAATGAACATCACCGCGGTGGATTTCCCGCCCGGCGTCAGCGAAATTACCGAAGCGGGGCTTTCGACCGCGCCTTCCACCAAGATCGCGGTGCCACGCATCGCCGAAAGCCCGGTTGCGCTGGAATGCGAGATTTTTCAATTCGTGCCTGCTGGCCGGCACATCATTGTACTTGGCAAGGTGGTTGGCATGTATGTGCAGGATGATTGCGTGATGGATCTGGCGAAATACTACATTGATACGCCCAAGCTTGACCTGGTTGGGCGCATGCATGGGCGCGGCTGGTATGCGCGCACCACGGACCGTATCGAAATCCCGCGCATTGATCTTGATGAATGGGAAGCCCGCAAGAAGAAGGGTTGATCCCATGCGGCAAGAGCCGAAGCCAAGCATGATCACGCGCCGTCTTGCTTTGGCGCTGCCCTTGCTGCCTATGGCAGCGCAGGCGCAGGCACCCGCTTGGCCGTCCCGCCCCATCAGGCTGATTGTGCCCTTCGCGCCGGGTGGCACCACGGATGTTGTTGGCCGGCTGGCGGCGGAGAAACTCGCCCCCCGGCTTGGCCAGCCCATGCTGGTGGAAAACCGCCCCGGCGCGGGGGCGACGCTTGG
>CAMCHA010000108.1 GCA_945874515.1 Asaia bogorensis | reverse complement strand
CAAATCCTCAATCATGTGCAGGATCTGGTGCCGGATCGGCGCGATATCGGGCGCGTCTATATGCCGGAAGCCTGGATGGATTTGGCCGGCGGTGAGGCGCGCTTCTTCGACCCCACCAATACCGAGGCGCGGCGCGCCGTGCTGGATGCTGCGCTCGATCAAGTAGAGGAAAGGCTGGATGCCGCCGCTGCTTTGCCCCGGTTGCTCTCGGCCAAGCGCCTTGCGCGCGAAAGTGCAGTGACGATTGCACTCGCGCGGCGGCTGCTGGCGCGGCTGCGCGCGGCGGACCCGGTGCTCGGGCGTGTTGCTGTATCGCGCCTCGATTTCCTGCATGGCTTTCGCGCGGCACTCGGCACCGGCCCAAGCGATGCGGCTTTGGTCAGTGCGCGGGTTGGGCGCGCGGGGTCTTCCTTCGCGCGCGGCATGTCGGCGTTGAAGGGCGAAAGGCGTCGGGCGCTTTGGGCGGTATATGCCTTTTGCCGCGCGGTGGATGACATTGCCGATGGCGCAATGCCGGAAGCTGAAAAGCGCCGCTTCCTGGCCGATTGGCGCGGCAAGCTGACTACGCCGGATTGTGCGCTTTCGCGCGAATTGGCGCTGGCGCGCGAAAACTTCGCACTGCCCATCCAGGAATGCGAAGCGATGATCGCGGGGATGGAAACCGATTCCACACCCAGCCTGCGGATCGCCGATACCGAAGCGCTGAACCTTTATTGCCGCCGCGTCGCCGGCAGTGTCGGTGCCATGGCGGTACGTATTTTCGGCGCGCCGGAAGCGGCTGATTTCGGCCTTGGCCTGGGACGCACGCTGCAATTGGTGAATATCCTGCGTGATTTGGATGAGGATGCGCTGCGCGACCGCGTCTATCTGCCGCTTGATCTGCTGGCCGCTGAAGGTGTGGCAGACGCACCGGCCACAACGTTGATCGCGAGCCCGGGCTTCGCGCGCGCCGCGGCACATTTGGCACAGCAGGCAGAGGCAGGCTTTGCGCAGGCGGCAGCGGAACTGCGCCATCTGGATCAACGCGCCCTTTTGCCGGCGCGTATCATGATGTGGGGCTATCAGCGCCTGTTTGAACGCCTGATGGCGCGCGGCTTCGGGTTGCCTCGGCCACGCCCGCGCCTGACGCGTGGTGAGAAGCTTCAAATGGCGGCCTATGCCATGGGAATCATGCCCATGCCGCAAGCAAGCGCCAGCCGCGCGTGAGCAACACGGCTACATGCCATGTCATTGGCGCGGGTGTTGCGGGCTTGGTGGCGGCGCTGCGCCTCGCTGACCAAGGCCGCGCCGTGATGCTGCATGAAGCAACGCCTGTGGCCGGCGGGCGCTGCCGCGCGCTGCCCGATGGCACAGATAACGGCACCCATGCGCTGATGGGCGCCAATCACGCCGCTTTGCGCTTTCTGGCAGATATCGGCGCGCGCGAAGGCTGGGTGGAAGCGGAACCGGAAGGCCTGCCCGTATTTGACCTGGCCGATGGCAGCGCGCGGCGTATTGCGGCAAGCCCGCTCGCCTGGCGAGACCCTGCCAAGCGCCCGCCAGGCTTGAGTACCTCTGCCTTTGCAGCGCTGCTGCGCCTTGCCTTGCCCATTGGTGATAGGCCCGTCGCGGAAATGATGGCGGCGCATCCGGTTCTTTATCGAGCGTTGATCGAACCACTCACGGTGGCCGCGCTGAATACGCCGGGGCATGAGGCATCTTCCGCGCGGCTTGGCGTGGTGCTGCGCCGGCTTGGGCGGCCAGGGGCGGGCGCGGTGCTGGTGGCACGTGAGGGCCTCGGGCCAGATTTGATCTCGCCCGCTTTGCACAGGTTGCAAAAGGCTGGCGTCACCACCCGTTTCGGCGCGCGGCTGCGCGCCATGACGGAAGCGGAAGGGCGCATCATTGCGCTGCATTTCGGTGAGGACAGCATCGTGCTGGAAGCGCGTGACCAGGTGGTGTTGGCACTGCCGCCTTGGGAAGTTGCGCGGCTGATCCCCAAGTTGCGCGTGCCGGAACGCCATGCGCCGATTCTCAATCTGCATTTCGCACATCAATCGGCAGGGCCGGTGCGCTTCATCGGTGTGCTGGGCGGCCTCACGCAATGGGTGCTGGTGCGCCCGAGCGGGGTCAGCGTGACGGTCAGCGCGGCGGATGCTGAAGTTGAAGAACAGGCGCCGGATTTGGCGCCACGCGCCTGGGCGGAAATCCGCGCTGCGGTAAAGGCGTTTGGCTTGCCGGGGGAATGGCCAGAAGCGCCGCCCGCCATGCGCGCGGTGAAGGAGCGCCGCGCCACGCCGCGCCATGCGGTCGGCATGCCGCCGCAACCGCCGAGGCAGATTTATCGCAACCTGGTCCTGGCCGGGGATTGGACTTGGCCGCGACTGCCCGCCACCATTGAAGCCGCCGTGCTTTCTGGTGAGGCTGCGGTAAAAGATTTGCCGCGATGACCCCTGCCGAAGCCCTTGCCGCCTTACGCGCCGCTGAGGCGCGGGATGGTGCGCCGAATCTCAAGCAACGCCGTGCCTTGCTGGCGGGCCTCGCGCGCGCCGTGATGGCGCGGTCGCATGAGATCATGGCGGTGCTGGATGCGGAATATGAAGGCCGCGCACCGATAGAAACCTTGCTTGCGGATGTGCTGCTGGTCGCGGATGCGGCGCGTTATGCGCGGCGCAATTTGTGGCATTGGATGCGCGCGCGCCGCGTAAGCGTACCCTATCCCTTCTGGCCCGCCCGCGCGCGGGAGGAATTTGTCCCCAAAGGCGTGGTCGGCATCATGGCGCCGTGGAATTACCCGGTGCAATTGGCGCTGCTGCCAGCGATTGATGCCATTGCCGCCGGCAATCGCGTGTGTGTGAAACCATCGGAAGCGCTGCCGCGCACCGCCGCGCTGATTGCCGAAATTCTGCGCGATGCCTGGGGCGATGACATCGCGCTTTGCGTGCAAGGTGGCGCTGACATCGGCGCGGATTTCGCCGCTCAGCCCTGGGATCATCTGGTCTTCACCGGCAGCACCGCGACGGGGCGCAAGATCATGGCCGCTGCTGCGCCTAACCTGACGCCGCTGACGCTGGAACTTGGCGGCAAATGCCCGGTACTGGTGCTGCCAGGGGCGGATTTGAAGCGCGCCGCGCGCGATATTCTGGCGGGCAAGGCCTTCAATGCGGGGCAGACCTGTGTGGCGCCCGATACGGTGCTGCTGGTGGGCCATAGCAAGCAGGCCTTTATTGATGCCTGCCGAGGAAGCGGCATTGGCCTGCCGGATACGGGCGTGATCAATGCCGCCCAATATGCGCGGCTGCAGCGGTTGATGGCGGGCGCCAGCCTAACCCCACTGGCGGAAGACGGCCCAGGGCGTCGCATGGCGCTGCGCCTTGCGGAAGCCGCGCCCGAAGCGGCGATCTGCCATGAAGAAATCTTCGGCCCAATACTACTCTTGCGCGAAGAGGCTTCATTGGAAGAAGCACTCGCCTGGGTTGTGGCTCGCCCAGCATCGCTTGCCATTTATTTGTTTGGGGCCGATTCAAAGGAAGAAAATCAGATTTCGGCTCTGGCCCGGGGCAGCGCCATCATCGCCGGCCGCAGCGTGGAATTCGCTGGCTTCCAGGCACTAGGCTTTGGCGGGTCTGGGGAATCCGGCTTTGGGCGACGCAATGGTTTGGCGGGGTTTCTGGAATTCTCCCATCGTCGCGCCCGCGTACATCATGGGAAATTTTCCCTGTCTCGACTGTTTGATCAACCTCGCGGAAAAGCTGTGGAAAGGTTAAAAAATTTTCTAGCCAAATAGATTTCCACGGTCTATATACATCCTATGGTTGTTTTTCTCCCAACTGCTCCCGTAGCAGAAACGCCTCGCCTTCGGTTGCGCTGCGTCGAAGGTCGTGATGCCCCGGCCATTGCGGAGATGATGACGGAAGCGATCAGCAAGCGATTGGCCTCATGGCCCGTGCCCTTCTCGTCCCCCATGGCGGAAGAGAAGATTGTGGCGGCCCGCGGCGCCGCAGCTCAAAGGCAATCTCTACCGCTGGCGCTGGAACGGAAATCCGATGGCGCGATATGCGGCTGGGTCAGCCTTATTTGCCCGCCTGGCGATGAACGGGTGGCGCTGACGACTTATTGGCTTGGGGAGCAGTACCAGGGCCAAGGGTTGATGCGCGAAGCCGGCCCGGTCGCGGTGGAACTCGCCTTCAAGCATATGGATATTGATTGCCTGCGCGCGGCGGTGCAGCCGGATAATGCGGCTTCGCTCGCGGTCATTCGCCTATTGGGCTTTGACCCAATGGGGGAAGGGCGCATCTGGTGCCCATCGCGCGGTGTCGAGGAAACTTGCTTTTGGTTTGAAAAGCCTCGGCCAATCGTGCCGGCCTGGGCAGCGGGTGCGGCGGTCGGCAAGCGCGATATGGTGCGGCAGGTTTCCGCCTGAAGCAGGGCGGCTATCGGGCCATCTTTTGCATGGACGGCGCGCGATTTGCCGCGTTACGCTCCCCTAAACGCGCTGAGGGCTTAGGCCTTCGGCGCGGCAATAAAAACCGGGGAGAAAATTCATGACAGCATCGCTTTCGCGGCGTGGCCTGATGATGGGCGGCGCGGCTTTGATTGGTTCCGGCACTGCCACCGGCGCCTTTGCACAAACGGCCTGGCCGGATCGCCCGGTGCGTCTGGTTGTAGGCTTCACCGCTGGTAGCGCCACCGATGTGACGGGGCGTATTTTCGCGCAAAGATTCAGCGAAGCCTGGGGCCAGCCGGTGGTGGTGGAAAACGTCGCGGGCAATTCAGGCGCGATTGGTGTGGATCGCGTCGCGAAATCAGCGCCGGATGGCTATACGCTGATGTGGGCCGCGAGTGCGGCCTTGACGCTTCTGCCAAACCTGCAGCGCCTACCTTTTGATCCCGTGAAGGATCTGGCGCCAATTCATCTTGCCTTCGCCATGCCATCGCTTTTTGTGTCGAACCGCGATTTTCCGCCGCGCACGATCCAGGAATTGGTCGCTTACGCCCGCGCCAATCCCGGCAAGGTATCCTATGGCACGCCGGGCGTCGGTACGCCGCAGCATGCTGCTGGCGAGATGTTCTGCAGCCAGGCCGGCATCAAGATGGAACACATCCCCTATCGCGGCGCGAATATGGCCGATGTGCTGAATGGCAGTGTCCAGCTTGGCATCCAGAATATCGGCGCCGTGCTTCCCATGGTGCGCGATGGCCAATTGCGCGGGCTTGGCATCACCACGCTCCAGCGTTCAACCAATGCGCCGGAGATACCAACGCTGGTTGAGCAAGGCTTCCCAGGTTTTGAGGCGAGTTCCTGGTTCGGCACCATGGCGCCGGCAGGCACGCCTCAGCCCATCCTGGATCGCGTGCAGGCGACATCGCGGGCCATTCTGGCGGACCCCGCCATGCGCCAGCGCTTCACCGGGCTTGGCCTTGATATTGTGGATGGCGATCGTGAGCAGATGCGCGCCAGGATTGCCGATGACATCGCCAAATGGGCGCGGGTGATCCGGGATTCCGGGATCAGGTTACAAGGTTAGGGCGCGTTCGATGGCGTGATCCGTTTTCCAAGGATCACGCCACCATCAGCCGCGCCACGCGAACAACAACAAAAGGCTGCGCTGCAAGACGCTTTCATTATCATCGGATATCAGCGCAATCAGAGTCTGATCACCAAAGCGCGTGACCGCCACAGCCTCCCAATTCTCGGAAGGCAATGGCGCGTCGTTCAGCATCAGGATTGTCTCACCACGCAGCACCGCGCCTTCGCGTGCCACGCGCAGGGCATCGTGCGCGGTCATCACCAGCCGGGCGCTGAAGCCGCCGAGCAGGCTAAAGCGGCGTTCCAAAACCAGCGCGCGGCCATCGGGCAGGATGGCGGCATCGGTTGGGTGAAAGCCAGGCGCGGGTTGCCAATAAAGCGACGTCCAGCGACCAGGCACCCCAAGCCAAGCATGCCGCAATTCGGGCCGGTCCGGCGGGGTGAAGGTCTCGGCAATGGTGAAAAGCCGGCCATCTTGCAGCACCGCCAGGCTTTCCAGCCCGCCATTGGGTGGCGCGGCCTCAAGCCCCGGCGGTGCCGCGACATAAAGCCCCGGCCCATCCAGCCGACGATAGGCGCGTATGCGGTGGCGGCGTTCAAAGGCCACCAGCCAGGTGCCATCAGGCCGCCGCGCCAGCGCTTCCGCATCAGCAGCGAAACCGCGCGGGATGGGTTTGCCCGCCTCATCACGCAAAGGCCCGTGGCGGAGCGGTTGCAGGCCAATCGGTGTCAGGCCATCCAGCAGCAGCCGCGCTTCGGCCCAATGTCCGCGATCACTGATCAAGGTCAGCGTCAAATCCGGCGCCAGATGCACCCCGGAAAACCCGCCGCCGCCCAGCATATCGGGCGCCAACACCAAGCCGCCCAAGGGGCGCAACGGGCCGGGGAGATCGGGCAGCGCGAATGGCTGCGCCGCAATCTGTGCCTTGGCCGATGCTACGCTTGTCGCGCCCAGCGCGGCGAGGAAAGCACGGCGCGAAACACGGGGTTCCTGCGCCATAGCGTTTTGCTGCGTCAGGCCACCATGGCGGAGCGTTCGGTTGCACTCCGCTGCCAGGCTTCCGCTGCATCTTCATCAAACAATTCGGCGAGCTTCTTCATCATGGTGCCGCCAAGTTCTTCGGCATCTACAATGGTCACGGCGCGGCGGTAATAGCGCGTGACATCATGGCCGATGCCAATGGCGACCAATTCCACCGCATTGCGGCTTTCAATTTCGCCAATGACTTTCCGTAAATGGCGTTCCAGGTAATTGCCAGGATTGACGGAAAGCGTGCTGTCATCCACCGGCGCGCCATCGGAAATCACCATCAGGATGCGGCGATGTTCAGGCCGCGCGAGCAGGCGCTTATAGGCCCATTCCAACGCCTCACCATCAATGTTTTCCTTGAGCAAACCTTCACGCAGCATCAGGCCAAGATTCTTGCGCGCGCGCCGCCAGGGCGCATCGGCGGGCTTATAGATCACATGGCGCAGATCATTCAGCCGGCCCGGATTGCGCGCCTTGCCTTCCGCCACCCAGCGTTCACGGCTTTGCCCGCCCTTCCAGGCGCGCGTGGTGAAACCAAGGATTTCGGTTTTGACCGCGCAGCGCTCCAAAGTGCGCGCCAGGATATCGCTGCACATGGCGGCAACCGTAATCGGGCGCCCGCGCATGGACCCTGAATTATCGATCAGCAGTGTCACTACCGTATCGCGGAAATCCGTCTCTCGTTCGCGCTTGTAGGACAGCGAATGGGTCGGATTGGCGACAATGCGCGCCAGCCGCGCGACATCCAGAATGCCTTCTTCCAGATCGAAATCCCAGGCGCGCTGCTGTTGCGCTAGCAAACGCCGCTGAAGCCGATTGGCAAGTTTGGAAACCACGCCCTGCAAATGGGAAAGCTGCTGGTCAAGCTGTTGGCGCAGCCGCGTCAGTTCATCCGCATCGCAAAGATCGTCCGCGGCCACCACTTCGTCGAATTGCGTGCTGAAGGCGTGGTAGCGCGTGGTGTCATCCACCTGCGGTACTTCGCGCCGCTGCTGCGGGCCGCCTGGCTTGTCATCGCCATCGGCTGCCGCGCCTTC
>CAMCHA010000107.1 GCA_945874515.1 Asaia bogorensis | reverse complement strand
GGCGGCATGAATTTCGAAGCCATCGGGCTTTCCCGCGCGCTGGTGGCTGAGTTTTTCCCGGGCACGCCTTCGCGCATTTCCGGGATTGGGCTTTCCGGCATTGCGCGTCGCGTATTGGCGCTGCATGCAAAAGCTTGGGCTGAAGGCGCGGTGACGCTGCCAATTGGCGGGCTTTACAAGCTGCGCCGCCGTGGTGAGGCGCATGCTTTTGACGGTACGCTGATCCACACGCTGCAAAGCGCGGTGGAGTCCGAAAGCTATCAGACCTTCAAGCGCTATTCCGATGCGGTGCGGCGCTTGCCACCCGTGGCGCTGCGCGATTTGCTCGATTTCCGGCTGGAAGGCCGCACGCCGATTGCGCTGGAAGAAGTGGAAAGCATTACGGAAATCCGCAAGCGCCTGCTTGCACCAGGGATTTCGCTTGGCGCGCTCAGCCCTGAAGCGCATGAAACACTTTCCATCGCCATGAACCGGATAGGCGCGCGCAGCGATTCCGGCGAAGGCGGTGAAGACCCCGCCCGCGCCAAGCCGCGCGCTAATGGCGATAACGCCAATTCCGCGATCAAGCAGATCGCCTCTGGCCGCTTTGGCGTAACAGCAGAATACCTCAATAATTGCCGAGAGATCGAAATCAAGGTCGCGCAAGGGGCGAAGCCTGGTGAGGGTGGGCAATTGCCTGGCTTCAAAGTCACTGGCCTGATTGCGAAGCTACGCCATTCAACACCGGGCGTGATGCTGATCAGCCCGCCGCCGCATCATGATATCTATTCAATCGAAGATCTGGCACAGTTGATTTACGATCTGAAGCAGATCAACCCGGATGCGACGGTGTGTGTAAAGCTTGTGAGCCGTTCGGGCATTGGCACCATTGCTGCCGGCGTCGCGAAGGCAAAAGCCGATGCGATTCTGATTTCCGGCCATTCCGGGGGCACCGGCGCTTCGCCGCAATCCTCCATCAAATATGCTGGCCTGCCTTGGGAAATGGGGCTATCGGAAACGCATCAGGTACTGCTGCTCAATCGGCTGCGCCACCGTGTAAAACTGCGGACGGATGGCGGCATCAAGACCGGGCGCGATGTGGTTATTGCGGCCATGTTGGGCGCCGAGGAATTTGGCATTGGCACGGCATCCTTGGTAGCCATGGGATGCATCATGGTGCGGCAATGCCATTCCAATACCTGCCCCGTGGGCGTCTGCACGCAGGATGAAAAGCTGCGCGCCAAATTCGCCGGCAGCCCAGAGAAGGTGATCAATCTCTTCTCCTTCGTCGCCGAAGAGGTGCGTGAAATTCTGGCAAGCCTTGGCATGCGCAAGCTGACTGATGTGATCGGACGCACCGATCTGCTGCAACAAGTCAGCCGCGGGTCTGAGGATTTGGATGACCTCGATCTCAACCCGTTGCTGGTGCAGGCCGATGCCGGCCCTCATGCATCCTATTGCACTTTGGAAGGCCGTAATGAAGTGCCGGAGACCTTGGATGCGGAAATGATCCGCGATGCAGATGCGCTATTCCGCCATGGCGAGAAGATGCAGTTGCAATACAATATCCGCAACACGCATCGCGCCATCGGCACCAAGGTGTCTTCCCGCATCGTTCGGCAATTCGGCATGACAGGGCTGCAAGCCGGGCATTTGACCGTGCGGCTGCGCGGCAGTGCCGGCCAATCACTTGGCGCCTTCGGTGTGCGGGGCTTGAAGCTGGAAGTCTTTGGCGACGCCAATGATTACGTCGGCAAGGGGCTATCAGGTGCTTCCATTGTGGTCCGCCCCGCGCCCTCATCCAGCCTGATCTGGAATGAGAATACCATCATCGGCAATACCGTGCTTTACGGCGCCACGGCTGGGGAGCTTTTCGCCGCCGGCCAGGCGGGTGAGCGTTTCGCCGTGCGCAATTCCGGCGCCACTGCCGTGGTGGAAGGCTGCGGCGCCAATGGCTGTGAGTATATGACCGGTGGCACGGTGGTGATATTGGGAGCGGTTGGCGATAATTACGGCGCGGGTTTCACTGGCGGCCAGGCCTTCATCTATGATGCAGATGGTACGTTCGAAAAGCGTATCAATCCGGAAACCTTGCTTTGGTCGCGCCTTGCGCATCCGCATTGGGAAGCAGCTTTGCGTGATCTGATAGCCCGCCATGTCACGGAAACCGGCAGCCGATTCGCCGCGCGCCTATTGAATGAATGGGCGACGGAACGCGGGCGTTTCTGGCATGTGGTGCCGAAGGAATATGCGCAATATCTGCCGGTGCCGATGAGCGAAGCGCAGGCCATCGCGGCGGAATAGGGGGGTGTCATGAACCTGGATCAACTGCGCCATTATCAAAGCAAGCTGGCTTATGAGATGGATTCCTGGGACCTGCATGCTGCAATCAACAATGGTGAACCCTTTATGGTGGTGGATGGCCGTTCCGAAGCTGCCTTTGCTCAGGAACATATCCCCGGTGCGATCAATCTACCGCATCGGGGCATTTCAACGATCAGCACCGAAGCCCTGGACAAGTCAAAAACCTACATCTGCTATTGCGATGGCATTGGGTGTAACGCTTCAACCAAGGCCGCGCTCAAATTGCTGACCCTTGGCTTCAAAGTACGTGAACTGATCGGCGGCTTGGATTGGTGGAAGCGCGACGGCTACCAGACAGCGGGCTCAGAAGGCCGTGCCGGCACCCCGGTTGGCTGTGGCTGCTGAGCGCCATTCTTTAGAGCGTGTTGCGTTCACATGGGATCACGCAACCCGCTCTACATCGTTGTTTTTCGAGCATCTTCAAACGTTCAGATGATTCCATCTGAACGCGATCTGCTTTAGCGCGCACATCCTCAGCGCTGCTCCGCCCGCCAGCGCGCCCAGGGCGCAATATCGGGCAAGCGCTGCGGCGCCGCGGCTGGGCCGGAGAAACGCAGCCCAATCTCGGGCGCCTCAGCCACCGGTGGGCGCAGCGCGAAGCCGATATCCAAGGTCTGGCGCGGCAAATCCATTGATCCGGTGATGCGGGCAGAAACCCCACCCTCCCCCACCAGATTCACCTCCTGCAATGAAAGCCGCCCGGCGGCGATTTGCCAGCCACCTTCCAGCCGCTCCACAGCCGTTGCGCCACCGAAAAGGGCAAGGCGTAGCGCAGCCTCTGCTGCCACAGGATCCGCAAGCCCCGCCGCAGCATAGGCATCCCGCAGCGCCACCCCGGCCACCACACCATCAGAAAGCAAAAACCGCCCGGACCCTTCTAGGGAAGAAAGCAGCGCCGATGGCGCATGGCCCGATCCCGCCAGCCGGCCGGCCAGGGCAATCCTGCCTGCGGCAAGGTCAAGCGGCAGGTCAAAGATCGGGTGCGCCAGCGTCGCACCGGCAATCTCGAAATCGCCTTCCAAGCGCGGGGGCTGGGCGGTGATGTCCAGAACGCCGCGCCCTTCCATTTGGCCACCGGCAAGCGCGGTGCGGAAGGACGCAAGCTGTAGCCGGCCCCCTTCAAGCGTCAATTCGGCTTGGGCGTTCTCCACCGCTGGCAGCCCCGAAACCGCAATGCGCGTGGCGTTGAGGCTGAGCGCGCCGTCAAGCGCCGCCAAAAAAGCCAAGGGCAGCGGTTCCTGATCTGTCAAATCAAGCGCCGGCAAGGCCAGGTTTTCCGCGGCAATGCGTAGCGCCAGCTTGGGCCTTGCATCGTTCAACTCCAGCCGCGCTTCTCCTTCAAGCCGCGCCTCAGCCGCAACAAGCGTGAAGAAGGGCAGCGAGAAGACGCTGCCTTCCGCAGCGATGCGCGCAATGACGGAAGCCGAGCCCTCACCCATCCAGCCCGGCTCCTCTCGGCCAAGCGAAAGCGCAAAAAGCCGCGCCGCGCTGGGGTGGCGAAAGGTCAGGCTGCCCTCACCGCGCGCCTTTGGCAGATCGAACACGCCATTGGCGTCAAGCCGTGCATCCTCAAGCGCGATATCGGCGGTGATGGCGAGCGCTTCGGCGGCGCCATTACCCCGAAGACGGAGCGAAACCGGCAGCGCCGCCAGCCCGGCGGGCAGGTTGAGCGTTTCACTTAGCAGTGGCGGCAGGGCGCTGGCCATGGGGGCGGCGATTTCAAGCGCGGCATCGGTAAGGCTTGGCGCGGCGCCAAGGCTGACGCTGCCGGAAGCCGATAGGCTGGCGCTGCCCTGGCGCGCCGAGAAGCGCTGCAGCGAAAGCCGGCCCGTATCCAGCGTGGCTTCCAGCGCCACGTTGTCCAAACCCTGCCCCTGCCATTCCACCTTGCCCGCCGTCAGGCGCAGATTGGCATCAAAGCCTTGCAGCGCTTCGCTGGCTTCCTGCCAGGACAGATTCTCAGACAGCACGCCATCCAACGACAGCGCATCAATGGAAAGCCCAAGCCCAAGCGCAGGCCGCGCGCCCAGCCGCAAAGCGCCAGCCCCGGCGTAGCGCCCGCCATCCAGCAGCAGGGAAAATTCTGGCGCTTCGATAAGGTTGGGTTCCAGCACTAACCGCCCGCGGCCTTCAAAACGGCGCAGCCTTGCGGGGTCCGGCGCCGCCACCGCAAAGCCAAAGGCAGTAAGGCTATCGCGCAGGCTGGGGCCGGCGATGCTCAGCGCCAATTCCAGCCTTTCGCCAAGCGTGGCGCCGCGCGCTTCAAACTCTGCCTCACCGGGCAAAAGTGCTGCGATATCCGTCAGTGTCATGCGCGCACCGTCGCGGGCAATGCCGGCCTTGAAGCGGCGCAATTCATGCCCCTGCCAGCGTGCGGCTTCGGCAGCAATGTCGACAACGACAGGGAAGGGCCAATCGCGCGCGCCACGCATGGCGGCGATCCAGGGGTCCAGATCCAGCCGATTCATGGTGATGGCCAGATCCATCTTCGCTTCAGGTGCCAACTGGATTTCCGCCGCGGCCCGGCCGGCGCCGCCATCAAATTCCACTGCCAGGTCTGGGGCGATAATCCGGTCTTCACTGGCGCGCATGCGTCCGGAGATTCGGAAGGGAAGCGCGGGTGCCGGCAGAAAGGCCGAAAGATAACCGCCGGAAGCTTCAAGCCGCCCCTCATAGCCGCCTTCGGCCAGCAAAGCGCCGCGCGTGACCAGCGCCGCCCCCTGGCCATTCAGACGCAATTCCAGCGTGCCGATGCCCTCATAGCCGGGCCGCCCCAGAACAGCCTGGAAGCGCGCCTCGGCGCCTGCGCGGGTGAAGCTGCCTTCCAGCCGCACAGCATCCAGTGGCCCGGGGGCAACTAGGCGCGCGGTGACATTTTCAAAGGCCACTTCGCCCAGCGTCACGCGGCTGGCTTCGATGCGCGCGGCAAAATCGGAAAGCCAGGGCGGCGGGCGCCAAGCGCCAGCAGCTGGCAGCGGCCAGGGCAGGCGAATATCAGCGCCGACCAGCACCAGATCGCGCGCTTCAAGCCGCCCCAACAGCAGGGGCGCCAGGCCAAGCCTCAGACGCAGCGTTCGCGCCTTTACGCCAAGCCCGCCTTCATCCTGCCCCAGATGCACCTCATCCGCTTCGATCATGGGCTGCGGGAGCAACACAACACGGAGCGGCCCCTGCAAAGCGACCGGCCTGCCAAGCCGTTCAGATGCAAGTGCCGCCAAGCGGCTGCGCTGCCCCTCCCAGGAAATCAGGCGTGGCCCGACCCACGCCGCCGCCAAGGCGATCCCGACCAGAAGAAGCGCGAAAAGGCTGCGGCGCGATTTCAGCTTGCGCTCCCCCAACCACCGCCGCCGGGCGTTTCAATGCCGAGCACTTCTCCAGCGGCCAGATGCGCGGAATCGCTGCCCTTCAGCCATTGAATGCTGCCATCGGCGCGTTCCACCCATTGCCGGCCAGCAGCGCCATCGGCACCGCCTTGCAGCCCATGCGGCGGCACGTTGCGGCGCGACGCCACAATCACCGCTTCCATGGGGTGCAGAAAGCGAATGCGCCGGCGTGATCCATCACCACCATGCCAACGCCCCGCACCGCCCGAGCCGCGACGGATGGAAAATTCCTCAAGCCGAACCGGATAACGCAATTCCAGAATTTCCGGATCGGTCATGCGCGTATTGGTCATGTGGGTTTGCACTGGCCCCGCGCCATTGAAGCCGGGCCCGGCGCCAATGCCGCCGCAGATCGTCTCATAATACTGGTAGCGCGCATCGCCAAACAACAGATTGTTCATGGTGGCCTGGGCAGAGGCGCAGGCACCAAGCGCGGCGAGCAACGCATTGCAGGTCATTTGGCTGACCTCGGTATTGCCCGCCACAACCGCGGCGCCGGGGCGGGGTGACAGGAAAGTCCCCTCTGGGATCACGATTTCCAAAGGCTTCAGGCAGCCATCATTGAGCGGAATATCCTCTCCTACTAAGCACCGAAAGCAATAAAGCACCACGGCGCGGCAGACCGCCGATGGCGCGTTGAAATTGCTCGGGCGTTGCGGACCGGTGCCAGTGAAATCAATCACGGCTTTGCGCGCGGCGCGGTCAACGCGGATGGCAACCTTCAGCGGCGCGCCATCATCAATGCTCGTTTCAAAATGGCCATCGGGGAGTTCTTCCAAAACGCGACGCACGCTTTCTTCGGCATTATCCATGACGTGCCGCATATAGGCGCTGACGGTGGCAAGCCCGTAATCGGCAACGGCGCGCTGCGATTCCTGCACGCCTTTTTCATTGGAAGCGATTTGCGCCTTGATGTCGGCAACATTTACGTCCGGGCTGCGCGCTGGATAGCGCGCGCCGGCCAGCAAGGCGCGGAATTCCGCTTCGCGGAAATGCCCGCCATCCACCAGCAGGAAATCATCAATCACCACGCCTTCTTCTTCTAGCGTGCGCGACAGCGGCGGTGTGGAACCAGGCGTGAGGCCACCAATATCGGCGTGATGCCCGCGTGAGCCAACGAAGAACAGGATGGATGTGCCCGCCGCATCAAAGACCGGCGTGATGACGGTGACATCGGGCAAATGTGTGCCACCATTATAGGGGTTGTTGAGCGCCACCACATCGCCGGGCTTGAGTGTCGCACCGCGCGTGCGGATCACGGTCCGCACGCTTTCCCCCATGGCGCCCAGATGCACCGGCACATGCGGCGCGTTGGCAATCAGCGCGCCGGTGGCGTCGAAAATAGCGCAGGAAAAATCCAGCCTTTCCTTGATATTCACTGAAAGGCTGGTGTTTTGCAGCACCGCGCCTGTCTGTTCTGCGATGCTCATGAACAGGTTGTTGAAGAGTTCGAGCATCACCGGATCGGGCCGTGCCGCATCGGCGGCACTGCCAGGACGCAGGCGCGCGGCGATGCGGCGCAGCACCAAGTGATTGCGCGCGGTGGCTTCCGCTTCCCAGCCCGGTTCCACCACGGTGGTGGCATTGGCTTCGCGCAGCAGCGCAGGCCCCGCGATGCGATCCCCGGCGCGAAGCGCTTCGCGGTCATGCACCGGCGCGGCATGTTCGGCGCTCTGGGTGAACAGCGTGATGCTATCAACCGCCACGGGTGCTTGGCCCGCGATGCACGCTGGCAGCGCGGCTTCGCGCACTTCTTCTCCAGGTGCGGTGACTTCCGCGATACAGGCTTCCACAATCACCTGGCGTTCCGGCGTGGCGAAGCCAAAGCGCCGACGATGCGCTTCGGTGAATTCCGC
>CAMCHA010000106.1 GCA_945874515.1 Asaia bogorensis | reverse complement strand
CTTTTGGCCGAAGGCAGCACGATTGGTCCCGATGCCATTGAATTGATGACGCCCTCATCGGTGGCTGCCATGGCCGCGCCGATCACGGCGGCCATGCCCGAGATGGCACCCCCGCCGATGCCGCAAGCGCCAGGCGCCATGCCGGCTGCCGCGTCGCGTAGTGCTTCAGGGATGGTCGGGCGCAGGATGGAGGAGGTGGAGCAGGAATTGATTCTGGAAACCCTTTCCCATTGCCTGGGCAATCGCACGCGGGCGGCGGAAATGCTAGGTATTTCCATCCGCACCCTGCGCAACAAGCTTCATGAATACCGTGCCGCGGGTGTTTCGGTGCCGCCCATTCCAGGGCAGATGCCAGCCTCCGCCACGGTTGACTGAAGCGCGTGTCGGAAACGCTGGTTCCTTCCTGGTTAAAGCGTGTCCAGCCCGGTAATGACGTGGCGCTGGCGCTTGGCGTCGCGATGCTGCTTGTTGTTCTCATTGTCCCGCTGCCCGTGCTGCTGCTGGATCTGGGGCTGGCGATTTCCATTACGCTATCGATACTGGTGCTGATGACGTCGCTGTTTTTGACGCGACCGCTCGATTTCACCTCCTTCCCGACATTGCTGCTGCTGACCACGCTGCTCAGGTTGTCGCTGAATGTCGCCACCACGCGCATTATTCTGACCCATGGGCATGAGGGGCCGGAATCGGCGGGGCACGTGATTTCCGCCTTTGGCGGCTTTCTGATGGGGGGCGATGTCGCGGTTGGTCTGATTGTCTTCTTCATCCTGTTGATCGTGAATTTTGTTGTCATCACCAAGGGCAGCGGACGCATTGCCGAAGTTGCCGCGCGCTTCAGCCTGGATGCCATGCCGGGCAAGCAGATGGCGATTGATGCTGATCTTTCGGCCGGCTTGATAGACGAAAATCAGGCCCGTGCGCGCCGCAAGGAACTGGAAGCAGAAACCGGCTTTTATGGTTCCATGGATGGTGCCGCCAAATTCGTGCGCGGCGATGCCATTGCTGGCCTCATTATCACTGCCATCAATCTTATCGGCGGCATCGCCATTGGCAGCCTGCGCCATGGCATGAGCATCGGTGATGCGGTCATTAATTTTTCGATGCTGACCGTGGGCGATGGGCTGGTCACGCAAATCCCGGCGCTGCTGGTTTCGGTCGCCGCCGGTATCGTTGTCACCAAGGGCAGCACGGAAGGTACAGCGGATCAGGCACTGGTCGAGCAATTGGCCTCAAGCCCCAAGCCGCTGGCCATTGCCGCTGGCGCTTCGGCCATCATGGCGCTGATGCCGGGCATGCCCTTTCTTCCCTTTGTTGCTCTTGCAGGTGCGGCGGGCTTTGCCGCCTGGCGCCTCATGCAAAAGGAACAGCAGCGCGACATCGCCGCGCGTGCACCGCCTTTGCCGACGCCAGAGGCTGATTTGCCGATTGGCGAATCCCTCAAGATGGATCTGCTGCGGCTGGAATTGGGCTATGGGCTGCTTTCCCTTGCTGCAGGAGATGCGCCGCGCCTGACAGACCAGATCAAGGGACTGCGCCGCACCATTGCTCAGGAAATGGGCTTCGTCCTGCCTTCCGTGCGCATCCAGGATAATCTGGCGCTGCCATCCGATACCTATGTCATCAAGGTCAAGGAAATCGAAGCCGGTAGGGGGCAGTTGCGCCACCCCATGCTGCTCGCGATTGATCCATCGGGCGGCCAGCCCGATATGCCTGGCGAACGCTGCACGGAACCCACCTTTGGTCTGCCTGCCCTATGGGTCGACGAATCCCGGCGAGAGGAAGCGCTGGCGCGTGGCTGCACCGTGGTGGATTGCGCGGGCGTGGTCGCCACCCACATCACCGAACTCGTCCGCGAATACATGGCCGAACTGCTTTCCTTCGCCGAGACGCAGAAATTACTTGATGAATTGCCGTCGGAACAGAAGAAGCTGGTGTCTGATCTGGTGCCGCAGCCGATCGGGGTCGGTGGCATTCAGCGCATCCTGCAAAGCTTGCTCGCGGAACGGGTTTCCATTCGTGATCTGCCGACGATCCTGGAAGGCATTCAGGAAGCCAATGCTGCCGGCGCGCGCACCGTTGCCGCCATCCTGGCGATCGTGCGCCAGCGCCTGGCGCGCCAACTATCGGATGCGGCGCGCGGGCCTGAAGGTTATGTGCCCATGATCACGCTGTCGGCAGATTGGGAAGTGGCCTTTGCCGAAGCGCTTATTGGCCCGGCGGATGATCGGCAGCTTGCCATGGCGCCGTCCAAGCTTTCGGATTTCATGCAAAAGCTGAGGGATGTTTTCGACAAGGCGAACGCCATGGGCGAACAGCCCGTGCTGGTCTGTTCGGGGGCCATTCGCGCCCATGTGCGGGCCATTGTGGAACGCTTCCGCCCCTCAACCCCGGTGCTGGCGCATACCGAAATTCATCCGCGCGCACGCATTCGCACGGTAGGCTCGCTTTAGGTGTCGCATACCCTGCCTAACTTACCTACCGCGCGAAGGGGCTGCTGAAGAATGCGGCTCAAGCTTTTTCACGGCGCTAACATGGCCGAAGCCATGGCGCAGATCCGGGCCGAACTCGGCGCCGATGCCATCATCTTGGAACAGCGTCGCACCCGCCATGGCGTGGAAATCACTGCGGCGCTTGAGCCGGATGAACCGCTGCTGATCCAGCCGCTGACCAGCGCTGCACCCTTTGGGGCGCCGGGGCCGCTTGATTTCCACAATATCCCGCCAAGCCTTTCCCGGGCTTTGTCAGCGGGCCCCTTGGCGCAAAGCCTGGCTGAGGCCTTGGCCTTCACAGCGCTGCCCTTAGGCCGTGACCGCCCACTATTGCTGGCCGGCCCGCCTGGTGCGGGAAAAACCCTGACAACCGCCAAGCTTACCGCGCGCATGGTGCTGGGCGGTGCGCCGCCATTGGTCATCACCACAGATGGCCAACGCGCCGGCGCGGTCGAACAGCTTGCTGCATTCACACGGGTTTTGGGCGTCACGCTCGCGGTGGCGCCAACACCCGCCATGCTCGCCAAGGCGCTGGCCCATCGCAGCCCCGGCCAGCCGGTGCTGATTGATACTGCTGGATGCGATCCCTTCAATGAGGATCAGGCGCGGCAGTTGCGCCAATTGGCGGTGCAGGCTGGGGCCGATATGGCGCTCGTGCTGCCAGCGGGGCTTGATCCAGCGGAAGCTGCCGATTTGGCGCGTGCTTTCGCCGCCCTCGGCGCGCAGCATTTGCTGCCGACCAGGCTTGATGCGGCACGACGCCTGGGGGGCGTATTGATGGCGGCTAAGGCGGGGCCGCTTGCATTGACCGAAGCGGGCATCGGCCCGGAAGTCGCCGATGGGCTTGAAACCCTGACGCCGGAAGGGCTGGCATCGCGCTTGCTTTCCTCCGCACAAAACGCGTCTGCACAGAACGCGTCCGCACAGAACGCGTCTGCACAATACGGGTCTGCACAAAGCAGGGCCGCAGGGTCCGGTAAGGAAAACCCTTGATGTCGAACGGGAGTGTCGCGTCCCAAACCGGGCGCATGATCGTGGTCGCCTCCGGCAAAGGCGGCGTTGGTAAGACATGGTTTTCGATCAGCCTTGCCCAGGCGCTGGCGCGCAAGGGGCGGCGCGTGCTGTTGGCGGATGCGGATCTTGGGCTTGCGAATATTGATGTGCAGCTTGGCATTCAGCCGGACCGCGACCTTTCTGCTGTGCTCTCCGGCAAAATGACGCCGGTCGAAGCCGCCACGCGCATCCCGGATGCGGGTTTTGACGTGCTTGCGGGGCGTTCGGGTTCTGGCGCGCTCGCCTCGCTCAGCCCCACCGCGCTGGATGCTTTCCTTGCGGCGCTCAGTAGCGCTAGGGGTCATTGGCAGGATGTGGTGGTTGATCTGGGCGCCGGGCTTGATCTGGCGCAGCGGCGCATCGCTGCGGCGGCAGATTTGCTGCTGGTGGTGGCGACCGAAGAACCAACCAGCCTGACCGATGCCTATGCGGTGCTGAAACTGCATGGGATGGATAATCCCAAAGGTGTCTCGCGGATTGTGGTGAATATGGCCGATGACCGCGCCAGCGGGCAACGCACTTATGAAGCGCTACGCCGCGCGGCTGGCGCTTTTCTCAAGCGCGAAATTCCCTTGGCGGGCATTGTGCGGCGTGACCTTAAGGTGCGTGACGCCATCCGCCATCAGGTGCCGCTGCTGACACGCCACCCGAGCGCTGCGGCGGCCTTGGATATTGAAGCCATCGCGCAAACCCTGGGGTAAACACGGGATACGGCACAATCAGCGCCGCGTAAGCGCACCGGCAATCTGCGACAGCATTTCGGAAATGCGGAAGGGCTTTTGCAGAAAATAGAAATTCTCGGATACGACCTCGCCGCTCAGCGTGCCTTCCGCATAGCCTGACATCAGCACAATGGGCAGGTCAGGCTTGGTCTCTCGCAGGCGGCGCGCGAGGGTCAGGCCATCAATGCTGCCTGGCATGGCGACATCCGAAATCACCAGATCAGGCTTCAAGCCAGCAGCAATGGCACCAAGCGCTGCCTCCCCATCTTCTACCGCCGTCACTTCATAGCCCGCGGTTGTCAGTGCGCGGGTCAGAAGGCGGTGCAAAGGCGCTTCATCTTCCACCAGCAAAAGCCGCCGCCCAGCGCCGATGGCATGAACGCCCGGCTTATGCGCCACCGCATTATCGGGCTCCGCCGCAACGCGCGGAAACCACAGGCGAAACCGACTACCCTCCCCAGGGCGGGAGCGCACCGATACATGCCCGCCCGATTGCCTGAGAATGCCAAGCACTGTCGAAAGCCCAAGCCCCGTGCCCCCGCCATCGCGCTTGGTGGTGTAGAAGGGCTCGAAAATGCGCGAGATCAGCTCGGGCTCCATCCCCGCACCCTCATCTTGCACTTCCAAGATGGCCCAGGGGCCGGGTGCGATGGTGCCGCCCTGTGCCGGTTCCGGCGCTTGAAGATCGCGGCTTGTGACCGAGATATGCAGCTTGCCACCCTGCGGCATAGCATCGCGCGCATTCACCGCCAGGTTCATCAGCGCCTGATCAATATGGCTAGGGTCCACGCGCGCGCAGGGGCCTGGGCGTTCAAGATCAAGCGTGATTGGAATACGCCGGCCCAAAAGCCGCGCCAGCAGTGGCGCCATGCCATCAACGGCGCGATCGAGTGCGACCACGCGTGGTTGCACCGCCTGGCGGCTGGCAAAGGCCAAAAGCTGGCGCACCAGCCGGGCACCGCGCCCGGCGCTGTCCAATATCTGGCGTAAATCCTCGGCCGTTGCGGCATCCTGCCCACGCGCCAGCGCGGTTTCTGCCGCGGCACCCACGGCTGCCAGCAGATTGTTGAAATCATGCGCGACACCGCCGGCAAGCCGACCCACGGCTTCCAACCGAGCCGCTTCTTCCAACTGCGCCTGGCGCCGCCGCCGCGCGGTGATGTCCAGCACGCGGAGCAAGGCGCCAGCCTCTCCGCGGAGCGGGCGGCAATGCACCTCCACTGCCGCATCGGGCGCTTGATCCGGCGCGGCGAGCTTTGCCTCCACCGCCGGCGGCGCGGGTGGGCCGGCCAGCGCGACGGAGATGATCTGGCGCACCGCATCCTGGCTGGCTTCGGCGAATAGCAGCGCGGGATTGCGCCCTGGCCCAGGCGCCGGGCCATTGGCGCAAAGCCTTTCCAGCACGGCGCTTGCCGCCCGAATACGCCCTTCCGAATCCAAAACGGCAAGCCCGGCTTCTTCTTCTGATTCGAAAAGCCTGCGGAAGGAATCTGCCGCTGCTTCGCTGCGTCCGCTCACGCTGCTGCCCCGGCGCGGCCCCGCAACCGCCAGACATAGGCAATAATTTCGGCTACGGCCTGATAATGTTCGGCCGGAATTTCGGTATCCAATTCCAGCTTGAACAGCGCCCGCGCCAAGGGCGGGTTGGATACGAGCGGCACGTTGGATTCCTCGGCCAGCGCTCGGATGCGCGCCGCCACCGCTTCCGCCCCCTTCGCCACCACCTTTGGTGCTGCCTGGGAATTTTCGTCGTATGCAAGGGCGACAGCGAAATGGGTTGGGTTGGTGATCACCACCGCTGCTTTGGGTACTGCCGCCATCATGCGCCGGCGCGCCCGCGCCATACGCAGGCTCCTGATCCGGCCCTTGATCATCGGATCGCCTTCGCTTTCCTTCACTTCCTCACGCAATTCCTGGCGCGTCATGCGAAGCTTGTGCAAATGGCGAAACCGCACCACCAGGTAATCCAGCACGGCAATCCCCGCGAAGGCGATCATGGCTGCGATGAACAGATTCATTGCAGCGCTCACCATCATGCGCAGCAGGTCACCCGGCCCAAGTGAAAGTGCCGCGCGTAATTCTCGTGGATCGCCCAGCGCCCACCAAAGTGCTGCGCCAACCACACCAAGCTTGATGAGCGTGCGCAGGAATTCGATACCACCATCAGGGCCAAGCAGGCGCTTGATGCCGGACGCGGGATTAAGGCGGGAAAATTGCGGCTTCAGCCCTTTGGCCGAAACCAGCCCGCGGCTTTGCAGCATGGTGCCGGCGATGGCGCCGATCATGGCCATAACCATGACGGGCAGCACGGCAAGCAGGCCAAGGCGCATCATCTCGGTCGCGACAAGACCAACTTGCAATTGATGCCCGTTTTCCAAGACGCCGCGCATGCCGCGCATCAATTCATACCCAAGCGGCGGCAGGCCGAACATCATGCCAACCAGCGCCGCGCCAAGTGCCACGAAGCCGACCACTTCGCGCGACATGACGATCTGGCCTTCTTCTCGCGCCTTTTCGATACGCCTTGCGGTGGCTTCTTCTGTCTTGTCCTGGCCGCCTTCCTCGCCGCCGCCGCCGCTACCCGACATGGTTCAACGCACCCCAGGCAGGGCGAGGAAAGTCTCCCGCGCGATACTGGCATAAAGTCCGAGCATGGCTGGCAATAACAGGGCCAGCAGTAAAAGGCCAAGCACGATCTGCCCAGGCACCACCAAGAAGTAGATCTGCACCTGCGGCGCGATGCGCGCGAGCAGACCAAAGGCAACATTCAGCACCACGGAAAGCAGTAGGAAAGGCGCCATGAGTTGCAGCGCAAGAATGAAGCTTTGCCCAACCGCCGCCGCCATGGCCTCGGCCCCTGGTCCGGCCAGAAACCCTTCACCCACCGGCAGCACTGCGTAGCTTTCGGCGATCGCGCGGAGCGGTACCGCGTAAAGCCCGCTACTGAGCATGAGTACCACGGAGATCAGCCCAAAAAATCGCCCCGTCACGGCATTCTGCCCACCCATAGCCGGGTCCGGTATAAGCAATTGCGAAAGCCCAAGCAGTAGCGCGAAAAGCTGGCCCGCCATGGTCATTGCAAGCGTGACCAGCCGCGTCAGCGCGCCATACCAAATACCGATCACGATTTCGATTAGGATCAAGCGCAGCATTTCACCCACCGCATCAGGTGCGGCCGGCAGCGCTGGCGATAGGACGGGATAGAGCACCATCACGAGCGCGAAGCCCAACCCCAGGCGATAATTGCTGGGCACTTCCTGTTCGCCAAGCCCCGGCATCAGCATCACCACCGCACCGATCCGCGCCAGCAGCAATATGGCGCGAAACACCATATC
>CAMCHA010000105.1 GCA_945874515.1 Asaia bogorensis | reverse complement strand
GACTCACGAAGGACACGTTCCCCAAAGAAGCGGAAACCCTCAATCCAAAGCAGGCGGATCGGCTTTCATAAGCGCGGATCCTCCGACTATTACGTCAACCCGCGTTCCTGGTTGAAGCGTTAAGTCATCCGGCACATCGGCGCGCAGTTCCTGCCCGTCCCGATGGCGGACCATGACGCGCAGAACGGGGCCCAAAAAAGTCACGCGCGTGATCATGAAGGCTCCATTCATGTCGGGCCGCAGGCTCAATTCCTCGGGTCGTAGGATCACTTCTCCTGTTTGGGTTACATACTTATTGGCGTCTCCAATGAAATCAGCCACGAATGTATTGGCTGGATGATGATAAAGATCACGGCCCGATCCAATCTGTGCAATCCTTCCCGCCTCCATCACGCAGATTCGGTCGCCAAGCGCCATGGCTTCCGATTGGTCATGGGTCACATAAATCGCCGTGATGCCAAGCGCGCGCAGCAGCGTATCAATTTCCTGACGCAATTGATCCCGCAAACGTGCATCAAGCGCTGACAGGGGTTCATCCAACAGGAGCACTTGCGGCCGAGGCGCTATCGCGCGGGCGAGTGCTACCCTCTGCCGCTGCCCGCCCGAAAGCGCATCAATCGAGCGATTTCTGAATTCAGTGAGCTGCATCATCTCCAGCATTTCGGCGACGCGCTTCTGAACCTCATTCTTTGGGGTGCCGCGTACACGCAGCCCGTAACCTATATTGCCAGTCACATCCATGTTGGGGAAAAGAGCATAGGATTGAAACACCATGCCAACATTGCGCCGTTCTATTGGCAGGCGGGCTACATCCTTGCCGTCAAACAGAACCTGCCCACCTGCATCCGGCATCTCAAGACCCGCAATCAATCGCAATAACGTTGTCTTGCCGCATCCCGAAGGGCCTAGCAGCACAAGTGTCTCGCCAGCGGTGATGTCCATGTCAATCGGAAGCAATCCGCGGGCACCACCGGCCCAAGTCTTGCCACAAGCGCGGAGACTGATCGCAATACTCATCGTCTGCCCCCTTGCTGATCCATCCGACTAACAACCCATTGCATGGCGCTGAGCAAGGGCACAATCAAGGCGAAGAAGATCAGCGTATAGGCGGAAGCCATTTCGGTACGCAATGCGGTATAGGCATCAGCCAACCCAACAGGCAGCGTTCGCGTGAAGGGCGTGTGGAGCAAGAGAGTCATATTGAACTCACCAAGCGATAGGGTGACGACCATAAGGCTGCCTGCCAGAATCCCCCCACGGATATTGGGCAGCACCACGCCAAAAAAGCGCTGTGCCCATGTTGCACCGCAAGCCCGCGCCGCTTCCTCAAGCCGATGGAGATCAATGGCGAGCAAGACTGCCAGTACCGCACGCATCATGAAAGGAAGGCAGAAAACAACATGGCCAACAAGAATGAAATACCATGAGGACCGCAGCCCACCAACCGCGCCATAGGCCAAGATAAGGCCGAGCGCCGTCGCAAGACCTGGCACCGCAACCGGCATGACGAGCGCTTCTTCAATAAGACGCGTGGTCACACCGGCATGGCGCGCGAGCACATAGGCCGCAGGAATACCAAGCAGCAGCGTTATCACCAAAGTAGCGAAAGCAATCTGAAGCGAGAGCAAGACCGTTCCGCCGTAATTCGCCCAAACATCCAGGATCCAGCGCGTTGTAAATCCGCTTGATATTCCCACAAACTGGTTGGCCGTGACGCCCGCGATGACGGAGGCAAATATGGGTAGAATGAGAAAGGCCGAAATGAGCAGTGTAAAGCAAAGGCCAGTCCAGAAACCGATACCACGCCTCATGCAGCAGCTCCGCCGCTTGCGCCACGGGCAAGGGCTAGCACAGCCCAGGTTGCGATACCCAATAAGAAGGAAAGCGCAGCTGCGACTGCCAGATTCGCCTGAAGCGTGAATTCGGTATAGATGACCATAGGCAACACATCGATACGTGACGCAAGCGCAAAGGCGGTTCCAAAAGCGCCGGTCGCGGTGGCAAAGCAGATTGCTCCAGCAGCCGCCAGTGCGGGTGCCATTCCCGGCAGCAGGACATCACGCAGAACGCCGAAAGGGGATGCGCCAAGGGAACGCGCTGCTTCTTCAAGACGCGGATCAAGTTTCTCTGCCGCCGCCATCAGGGTCAGCAAGGTGCGTGGGATCGAGAAATAGACATAGCCGAGCAAAAGACCGGCCAGCGAATAGGCAAAAACAATGCGATCGCCGCCGAGCGCCATAGAAACCTCAGCGACCAGTCCCTGCCGACCGGCAAGCATGATGACAAGATAGCCGACCACGACGCCGGGAAAAGCCAAAGGCAGGGTCAGCAACGCCAGCAGCGTTGACCTGCCGCGAAATCTCACGCGTGCCAGGAACAGGCCCATGATGGTCGCTATGAAAAGCGTTATGGCCGTCGTCGCCGCCGCCACCAAAAGGGTAGAGATCAGGCTGCGCAGGAAACGCGGTTCGGTGAGGATAGCGCTATAGCCACCCGCACCGCCCGCCACCGCCAAATATCCAAGTGGGATTAGAAAGAAGGCGAGGAAAACCGCCAGTGCGGGCGCGATGAGTAACCCCGCACGCAGGCGGTCATGCATCACCCGATCTCGCGCTGATAGCGATCAGCAAGGGCACGGACAGCGCCGGCAAGCTTGCGCACATCCAATGGTTGCGCGCGCGCATAATCCGCCGCCGGCAGGAAGCGTGCTTGTGCGGCTTCCGGCATCAATTCGGGGAAAACCGGGCGCAAAAAGGCGCCGGCCCAATGGCGTTGTCCATCATCCGAAAGAAGGAAATCTAACATGCGCCGACCATTATCTGGGTTAGGCCCATTGGCAACCAGGCCCATGACATAGGGAAGCGTTTGCGTGCCTTCCGCCGGGATGACGAACCGCGTCGGGGCATTATCGCTATATTGCGCGCGATAGGCGTTGAAATCGTAGTCGAGCAGGATCGGGATCTCGCCGGAAAGCACACGGGCATAGGCGGTTTGCTTCGGCACGATCGGCTGATTGGCTTGCAGGCGCTTAAAGAACGCTATGGCGGGATCAAAATTCTCATAGCTGCCGCCAAGCGCCAGATTGATGGCCACAACACCAACCTGACCCACAGCGGCAGAGGTCGGATCAAGATAGCCGACCATGCCACGATAGGTTGGGTTGAGAAGATCATTCCAGCTTTGCGGTACGGGGCGATTGCCCAGCGCCCGCGTATTCACAAAAATGCCAAGCGTTCCGGAATGGATGGTGAACCAATAGCCTTCCTCATCCTTGAGCCCTGCGGGGATACGGTCAAAACGGGCAGGCTTATATGGCGCCACGACCCCGGCTTCGCGCGCCTGTGGGCCAACCTGGCCACCAAGATAGACAACATCGGCCACGGGGCGCGCGCGTTCAGCAATCAAAGCCGCCAGGGATTGGCCGGAGTTCTTATTGTCAGGCGGGACCGTCAGGCTGATGCGGCTTTGCAACAGACGCAGCATGCCACCCCAATCCGCCCATTCCGGAGGGCAATTATAACAGACAGCGCGTGCCGCCTGAGCGGCCGCAGGGCCGAATGCTATGCCGGCGGCCAAACCGGACATCAGAAGGTGACGACGTTTCATGAGACGATCTCCAACTTGACGCACTTCAGCGTGCGACTCGCTTGCCAAATAAAACCCGATGAAGAGGCATCAATTGCTGCAAGCGGATGACAAAAATATGAACAATCTAATTCGGAGCGTTCTCCATATCAGCGCATGATAGCCCAAATACTTGCGCCGCAGCGCATCCGCTTAAAAACACATAAATGTGACTATGACCCATTACGGCGAAGGACAAGACATTCGATCATCCTTCACCAAAGCGCCACAGCACTGAAACATAACGCGGCTAACCCGCCAGGCGTTATTGGATTGGAGGGCGCCTCATGCCCGGGATAATGCTTCGGCACATTGCGAAGCAATTCGGTGCGACGCAGGTTCTGCGTGATGTCTCGATGGAGGTGAGGGATGGCGAATTTCTCGCGATCCTTGGTCCTTCCGGTTGCGGCAAATCCACCTTGCTGCGGATCATCGCAGGGCTTGAAACGGCCGACCAAGGCAGCGTGTTCATTGGTGATCGCCAGGTGGATGCCCTGCCGGCGAAGGCGCGCGATCTGGCGATGGTTTTCCAATCCTACGCGCTTTACCCCTACATGACGGTTGCTGCGAATATCGCCCTACCTCTTGAAATGCGCCGCTTGTCTGCGCTTCAACGCCTTCCGCTTCTTGGCCGGCTAATGCCTGGTGCGCGTCCCCTGCGGGCTTCGATTTCACGCGATGTAGTGGCCACTGCAGCGCCCTTAGGGCTTGAGGCGCTGCTGCACCGAAAGCCGGCGCAGCTCTCGGGAGGGCAGAGACAGCGCGTGGCCTTGGCGCGCGCCATGGTGCGACATCCGGCCGCCTTTCTAATGGACGAGCCCCTATCCAATCTTGATGCAAGGCTTAGGGCTGATGCGCGGGCTGAAATCGTTTCCCTCACGCGCAGGCTGGGTGTCACGACAATTTATGTGACGCATGACCAATCGGAAGCCATGGCCATGGCTGATCGAATTGCTGTCATGGAAGGGGGCAACGTTCTGCAATTGGCGGCACCACAGGCGCTTTATGACGACCCGCAGAGCCTGGCCGTGGCGCGCTTTGTTGGCACCCCGCCCATCAATATTTGGCCAGTTGATGTTACATCGCGCAGCGCGCTGATGATGAGCGGCATTCATCTTCCCTTCCATGCGGGCGGCTTTTCAGGGCCTGCACTGCTTGGGATACGCCCGGAAGCGCTTGAATTGAATCGCCATGGGCTTGCGGCTCGCTTATTGCGCATGGAAAAACTGGGAATGGAAACGCTGGTGCATTGCCAGGTTGCAGGCGTACCAGATCCAACAATTCTTCGCCTTCCCCCAGCGGCAGCCGAGCGCCTCTCCGGTCAGGACACTATCCATATTCTGCCAAGGCGCGCCATTCTTTTCGACCGTGATGGTGCGCGGCGCCCGCTCTATGAAGCGGAGTCTGTTCATGCGTAGCGCGGGTCCTTCAGCGCGGCTGTTGCGGGCGGAAGCCTTGACTGCCTATCTGCTAAGCTTGCCCGCCTTTCTACTGATGTGGGCAATGTTGCTTGGCCCCGCGGTTTCCGTAGTGCTGCTTTCCTTCACGGATTGGAACTTTGGCGAGGCAAGCCTTCGATGGGCAGGGCTCGATAATTACATCGAGCTGTGGGGCGATCGGGTATTCTGGATTTCGCTCAAGAATACCATCATCTATGTGGGTATTTCTGTTCCGGCCACGGTGCTTCTTGGCCTTCTTGCTGCCCTGCTGATCGAAAGTGTCAGCCACGGTAAGGCCTTCTACCGCGCTGCATTCTTTTTGCCGGTCGCGTCAACGCTTCTCGCCATGGCGTTGGTCTGGGAATTCATGTTCCACCCAACTGTTGGCTTCATCAATCAGCTTTTCCGGGCCCTGGGCCTGCCCACTGCTGATTGGTTGCAAAATCCTGATACGGCGCTTTTCGCCTTGATTGCGATTGGTGTCTGGCAGAATCTTGGCCTTGCGATGATCCTTTTCATGGCAGGGCTGAAGGCGATCCCGAAGGATCTTTATGAGGCGCTTGGCATGGACGGTGCCGATGGCGCCTGGGAACGCTTTCGTCGCGTGACTTGGCCCATGCTTGGTCCCTCCCTTGTATTTGTCGTCGCCATCACGGCCATCCGCAGCTTTCAGGTCTTTGATACGGTCGCTGTGCTCACTGAAGGCGGGCCATCCAAGGCAACCGAAGTGCTGCTTTATACCATGGTGCAGCAGGGCTTCACCTTTCTGCGGTCAAGCTATGGGGCCGCGATTACTGTCATCTTCCTGATCCTGACGCTCTGCCTCACCATGCTCCAGACCATCGCTCTCGATCGGCGTGCGCATTATGGCTAAGCGTTTGAGTATGCTCGTCCGTCATGCGCTTCTTATCCTTGGTGCTGGCATCATGCTTGCCCCCTTCGTGCTGATGATCTCCATTTCCTTTAAGCCACCCGGGGAGGTCTTTGCGCCTCAATTCACCCTTCTGCCGCAGCAATGGTATGCGGTGGAAAACTATACGGCAGCCTTCACCCGGGTGCCGTTGGCGCGCTTCATTCTGAATGGGTTTCTGGTGACATTTTGCATCTTTGTGATGCAAGCTATTACCGCGCTTCCCATGGCCTATGCACTGGCCAAGCTGCGCTTCGCAGGACGGGAAACCTGCTTCACCTTGGTGGTCCTGGCGCTTCTCATCCCGCCCCAAGTGCCGGCGATACCGCTTTACATCGCCATGTGGCAGCTTGACCTTCTGAATACCTATGCGGGCATCATACTGCCCTCGACCATCAGCGTCTTTGGCATTTTTATGATGCGGCAATTCTTCCGCACCGTACCAAATGATCTGATTGCGGCGGCGCGGATGGATGGCCTTGGCGAGTTTGCCATTGTCTGGCGCATCATGTTGCCAACAGCGATGCCGGCTCTGACAGCTTTTACCTGCCTTTCCTTCATCTGGAATTGGAATGAATTCTTCTGGCCATTCCTGGTGGTCCAGGATGAGGCCTTGATGACCCCGCCGCTTGGCATCGCCTTCTTCTCGAACGCGGAAGCCGGCACTTCCTTCGGCCCCCTTATGGCGGCGGCAACGGCTGTCACCGCCCCCTTGGTGCTGGCCTTTCTTCTTGCGCAACGCGCCTTTGTCGAAGGCGTGACAATGACAGGCATCAAATGACCCCCCAACCCCTCAGGAGAAATATCATGGTCAACCGTAGGCACATGCTTCTTGGTACCGCTGCAGGGCTCGCGGCCCCGCTTTACGCGCGCGCCCAATCCAATATCGTGGAGCTCACGGCACAATACTCCATTCCGGAACTTTTCCGCGGCCTGATGGAAGATGTGTCAACGGAGTTTTCCAAGCAGAATCCGAATATTCGCGTGAATTGGCGCGCGCCCGAACAGGGTTATGAGGAAATCATGCAGCGGAACCTGCGTGATTCCATCACGCGTTCGCTGCCAGATGTTGCCTTCCATGGCCTCAATCGGCAGCGCACGCTGCTGGAGCGCGACATTCCGGTTGATTTGCGCCCCTTCATGACGGCCGACACCAAGATTGCGGAGCAGGGCTATTCGGAGACGCTGCTGTCTCTCGGCCAGGTTGGCGGCAAGCAAACCGGGATCGGCTTCGCGCTTTCGACCCCAATTCTTTACTACAATGTTGATCTGATGCGCCGCGCGGGTGGTGATCCTGCGCGTCCGCCTTCAAGCTGGGACGAGGTGATCAATCTTTCGCGTGCGATCTCGGGCCTCAGTGACAATACCACCGGCATGTTCTTCGATTGGACAATCACCGGTAACTGGTCCTGGCAAGGTCTGGTCTTCAGCCATGGTGGCACCATGCTGAATGCGGAAGAAACACAGGTTGCCTTCAATCAGGAACCGGGGCTTCGCGCCATCCGTACGCTGCGTCGGTTTGTTGATGAAGGGCGGATGCCAGATATTCGTCCGGCAACGATGTTCACTGATTTCTTTTCCGGACGCCTGGGCATTTCCATGCAGTCAACGGCACAGCTTGGCCGCTATAATCG
>CAMCHA010000104.1 GCA_945874515.1 Asaia bogorensis | reverse complement strand
CGCGGGTTTGATCTGGCCACGGCATCGGCGGGCGCGGGGCTTTTGCTTGGGCAGCTTCCGGGCACCATGCAGGCGCATACGGAAGGGTCCATGGCGCTGCCGGTGCAAATGGGCTTCGCCGCCATGGCGGGGCTGCGCGCGGCAGATTTAGCGGCGGTGGGCGCTGCAGGGCCTGCGCAATGGCTGACCGGACCCTTTGGTTTTTTGAAACTGACGGAACCGGAACATGATCTGTCGCCTGGCTTGGCGGCACTGGGCAGCATTTGGCAGGTGACGCGGCTGGCACACAAACCCTTCCCCTCTGGCCGGCTGACGCATCCCGCGATTGATGGCGTGCAGCGCCTGATGGCGGCGCATGGAGTCCGCGCCGAAAATGTCAGCGCCGTGCGGCTGTACCTGCCGCCGCTGGCGATGCGTCTGGTGGGCCGGCCGATCAAGCCGGACCTGACTGGTAATTACGCGCGGCTTTGCCTGCCCTATGTGGTGGCGCGCACGCTGCTTTCCGGCAGCGTCGGGCTTAGCGATTTCTCGGATGTTTTGCTCCGTGATTCCGCAACGCATGCACTGGCGGCGCGGGTTGCATTGCTCGGTGATGGCAACACGGATGAAAATGCCGTGGTGCCGCAGCGCGTGGAAATCGAATTGCACGACGGGACAAAGCTGGATCAGCGCGTGGAAGCCGCCTTAGGCAGCCCGGAAAACCCTCTGCCGCGCGTGGCGCAAATCGCGAAGGTTCGCGCATGTTTCGCGGGTATTCTGCCGGAAGGCAGGGCCAAGGCGCTGATGCAAGCTATAGACGCGCTGCATGAAGCGCCTGATGCAGCCGCCGCGCTGAAGCTCTACTGATTATTCCCGCCGCATCATCCGCGTGAGTGCTGCGACAGGCAAAAGCCCCACCAGCACAATCAGCACGGCGGCGGTTGATGCCTCGGCCAATCTTTCGTCGGACGCCAGATTATAGACGCGCACCGCGAGTGTATCGAGGTCAAAGGGCCGCACGATCAAAGTTGCCGGCAATTCCTTCATGGTGTCCACAAACACCAAAAGCCCCGCTGTCAGCAGCGCGCCGCGCGCCAGCGGCACTTCCACTTCGCGCACTGCCTGGCCTGGCCGCCGCCCCAGGACGCGCGCGGCATCCGTATAGGATGGCTTCAGCCGCGCCAGCCCCGATTCCACCGTGGACAAGGCTACCGCCAGAAAGCGCACCAGATAAGCGAAAACCAGCGCCACCATGGTGCCAGACAATAATAGCCCGGATGAAACCCCAAAACGCGCGCGCAGCCAGGAATCGAGCGCATTGTCGAACAACCCAAAAGGTACCAGCACACCAACCGCAATCACCGAACCCGGCAGCGCATAGCCAAGCGACGCAACCCGATTGGCGATGCTGCGCGCGGGAGAAGGGTAAAGCCGCGCCGCCCAGGCCATGCCTGCCGCCAAAACTACCGCGAGCAAGGCAGTTACGCCCGAAAGCACGAGTGAATTGCGCGCATAAGGCAAATAGCGCGCTGGGCTGAAGGGATCGCCGGCCTGCACCATCAGCCACAGCAGCGCACATGCCGGAATAATAAAGCCGATCAGCAGCGGTATCGCGCAAGCGAATAGCACTAACCCTTCCCACCAGCCGGTAAGCCGCACGGGGCGCAGCGCCGGGTGGCGTGTTGTCGTCGGGTGAAAGCGCCGCCCGCCGCGCGAGAAATGCTCCAAAGCCAGCAGCAACCCGACACAGCCAAGCAAGGCAACCGCAAGCTGCGCCGCCGCGGGGCGGTTATCCATGCCGAACCAGGCCTCATAAATGCCGGTGGTGAAGCTGCGCACCGCGAAATGCTGCACCGTGCCGAAATCAGCCAGCGTTTCCATCAGCGCCAGCGCAATACCAGCCGCCAAGGCAGGACGCGCCAAAGGCAGTGCAACATGCAGAAAACTCCGCGCCAGCCCATGGCCTAGCGTGCGGGATGCCTCGATCAGACAAACGCTTTGTTGCAGGAAGGCCGCGCGGCAAAGCATGTAAACGTAAGGGTAAAGCACCATGGAAAGTATCAGCGCCGCGCCGGGCAGGCTGCGGATTTCCGGGAACCAATACTGCCCGAAGGAAAGCCCGGTTGTGCTGCGAAACGTGGTCTGCACCGGCCCGGATACATCCAACAGCCAAGTATAGACATAGCCGCAGAGGTAAGCGGGCATGGCGAACGGCAGCAGCAGCGCCACTTCCAGAAAGCGCCGCCCACGGAATTCGCAGGCCACCACCAGCCAGGCCGCGACCGCCCCCGCACTGCCCGCCATCAGCGTGACCAGCAGGGCCAGCAGCGCAGAATTGGCTAGCATTTCGGGCAAGGTAGTGGCCACGATATGCCGCCAGACCTCGCCCCCCGGCGCGGCGGCGGTCACCAGCACGGCCAGGATCGGCGTTGCCATGGCGAAAGCCACCAGCAATGCCGCCCAGGCCCAGGCAGGGCTCCGGCGCCGGGTGAGCATGGCGGCAGGGGTTTCAGTGGCGGCGCTGGACATCCTGAAGCCCCCTATCACGGGTACAGGCCGGGGGCGAGGCGCCGCGCCTTATCTTCGGGCCGGCGGAGGGTTTGGGGCGAAGCTATCCAGCGTCCAGTAATAAACCGTCGCGCTGGAACGTATGCTGCCGATGCGCGGCGCACTCAAATCCAGGATGACGACCATCACCGATGTCCACATGCCAATCAGCAGCAAGGAAAGGACCGGCAGCGAAAGCCCGCGCAGGCCCAATTGATAGCCCAGCGCGCCAATGCTCAGCACCGCAATGCTCATCAGCAGCCAGACCATTTGCGGCGGCATGCCTTGGCCAAAGGCCAAGCGCTCAGCCGTTGAACGGTCAAACACTTCATTGGTCGCGGCCATCAGTGAAGATGAAATGGGGTCCGGCTTTTCGCGCACAATGACGGTGACATGTTCCCAAATGCGGTTTTGCAGCGCTGATGTCTGGTCGTTGATGGCGCGCACAACTTCCCGATCCGCCGGCGCCGTGATGAAATCGGCGCGGAGCTTCGTGTATTCCTTAAACATTTTGGCCAATTCGTCACCGCGCGGATGGCCGATGGCCTTGGCGCGGAGCCAGGCGGTGCCCAGCGCGTTGGCTTCCATCAGCGTGCCTTCGCGGCGTTCTTCAAAGCGCGTGGTGGCGAAGGAAAGGGTCAGTGCCAGCACAAAGGCGAGCAGACCGAGCATGCCGCTCACTACCAAGCCAACACCCTCCGCCGGGGCTGCGCCGCGCGCGACATGGCGGCGGCCAAGCCAAGCGCCAATGGCCTGGGCTGCCCATTGCACCGCAAACAACAGCAGCCAGAAGGCAATCAGGCTGAAAGCCAGAATTTCGCCTAATAAAATCATGGTGCGCCGTTCTCCCCATTCAGAAAATCAAAGCCGGCCAGGGCATGGACCTGGGCAATGGCCTCCAATTCCCTGACCGAAACCCATTCGTCTGCGCCGCCCATATTATGCGGGGTTGGGCCATAAACCACGGTGGGCAGCCCCGCCATGCGGAACCAGCGCGCATCGGAACCGCCGACACGCATATTCCCGGCCACGGCTTCGCGGGCGGCGGCGGCGGCGAAAGCGGCGCGGGCGATGGCATTCATATCCCTAACCTGCGGGCCAGCGCCGGCGCTTGCAAGCGGGAAGCGGCTTGTAATCCTGGCGCATACGGGCATATCGGCCCCGGAAGGGCTTTCGGACTGCCGCAGTGGCCGCCCCCCGCCCCTGGAGAGACGCCATGCGCATAGATGCCATTCCCATCGGCAAGGACCCGCCGAATGATGTGAATGTGATCATTGAAGTCCAGATCGGTGGCGAGCCCATCAAGTATGAAATGGACAAGGCCGCCGGCACGCTATTCGTGGACCGCTTCCTACATACGCCCATGCGCTATCCAGGGAATTACGGCTTCGTGCCGCATACGCTTTCCGAAGATGGCGACCCGATTGACGTGCTGGTGGCCAATACGCGCCCCATCGTGCCTGGCGCCGTTTTGAATGTGCGCCCCGTTGGCGTGATGAAGATGGAAGATGATGGCGGGGGGGATGAGAAGATCATCGCTGTTCCATCGGACAAACTGACCCAGCGCTACCTTCACGTGCGCAACTATACGGACCTGCCCAAGATCACCATTGAACAGATCCAGCATTTTTTCGAGCATTATAAGGATCTGGAACCCGGCAAATGGGTGAAATTCCTTGGCTGGGGCGATGCCGATGAAGCCCGCCGCCTGATCCGGGAAGCGATCGAACGGGCGAAAACTGCCTGAAACTGCTTTAAATGGCCGGGTTTTCAGTTGGAAACCCGCCTTCCCCGTTGCGCCCCTGCCCCGCCCCTTTTAAGGAAGTGCTGTAATGAGACTGTCACGGGGCAAGACTCCGCGCCGGTCCCCATGCCGGCGTGCGGCGGCCTTAACCGCGCCAAAAAGGGGAGTCTAAGCTTTGCTGACCTTATCGCTGATCCTGGTGATCGCGCTTGGAGCGTTGTCCATCGCCTACGGTGTGATCACTGCCAAGGATGTGCTTTCGCGCGATCCCGGTTCGCCGCGGATGCAAGAAATTGCTCTCGCCATTCAAGAAGGCGCATCTGCGTATCTGAAGCGGCAATACGGCACCATTGCCATTGTGGGCGTAGTGCTTTTCGCCCTGGTGGCCTGGCGCCTTGGCCTTGTGGTGGCCATTGGCTTCGCGCTTGGCGCGGTGCTTTCGGGTGCTGCGGGCTTTATCGGCATGAATGTGTCGGTGCGCGCCAATCTCCGCACCGCCCAGGCCGCGATGCAATCGCTCGCCGCCGGGCTGGATGTCGCCTTCAAATCGGGCGCCATCACCGGGATGCTGGTGGCCGGCCTGGCGCTGCTAGGCGTTGCTGTTTATTTTCTGATCCTGACGGTATTTGGCGGTCATGCACCCAATAGCCGCATCGTGATTGATGCTCTGGTGGCACTTGGCTTCGGCGCTTCGCTGATTTCGATTTTTGCGCGCTTAGGCGGCGGCATCTTCACCAAGGGTGCGGATGTTGGCGGCGATATGGTGGGCAAGGTGGAAGCCGGCATCCCTGAGGATGACCCCCGCAACCCCGCCACTATCGCTGACAATGTCGGCGATAATGTTGGCGATTGCGCCGGCATGGCCGCTGACCTTTTTGAGACCTATGCGGTGACCATGGTTGCTACCATGGTGCTGGCGGCGATTGCCTTTGCCGATCCGGCCATGATGGTGCGCGGCATGCTCTATCCGCTGGCCATTGGTGCGGTGTGCGTGGTGACGTCCATCGTTGGCACGTATTTCGTGAAGCTGCCGGCGAATAATTCCATCATGGGCGCCATGTATCGCGGCTTTATCGTGACCGGTGTGCTTTCGCTGATTGTGCTGCTGCCGCTGACCTATCTGGTCTTTGGCTTCGGTACGATGACGGCGGCGGGCACCAGCTTCAATTCTTTCGACCTGTTCCTGTGTGGCGTGGTCGGGCTTGCGGTGACCGGGCTGATTGTTTGGATCACGGAATACTATACCGGCACGGGCTACCGCCCGGTTCAGGCGATTGCCGAGAGCTCGGTCACGGGCCACGGCACCAATGTGATCCGCGGGCTTGCGGTTTCGATGGAAAGCACGGCGATTCCGGCGCTGATTATCATCGCGGGCGTGCTGATCACCTATGGGCTGGCGGGGCTTTACGGCATTGCCATTGCGGTCACGACCATGCTGGCCTTGGCCGGGTTTGTGGTGGCGCTCGATGCTTTTGGTCCCGTCACGGATAACGCGGGTGGCATTGCCGAAATGGCCGGCCTGCCTAAGGAAATCCGCCAGACCACGGATGCGCTGGATGCGGTTGGCAATACGACCAAGGCGGTTACCAAGGGCTATGCCATTGGTTCAGCCGGTCTTGGCGCGCTGGTGCTGTTTGCCGCTTATACGCAGGATCTGAACTACTTCGTTCAGAACCCGACGCTTTACCCGTATTTCCAGGGGGTGGGGAACCTGACCTTCTCGCTCTCCAGCCCGTATGTCGTTGTCGGCCTGCTGTTTGGCGGCTTGCTGCCTTATTTGTTCGGCGGCATGGCAATGACAGCGGTTGGTCGCGCGGCAATGAGCGTGGTGGAAGAAGTGCGCCGGCAGTTTAAGGAAAAGCCGGGCATCATGCTGGGTACCGAAAAGCCGGATTATGGCCGCGCGGTGGATATGCTGACCAAGTCGGCGATCAAGGAAATGATCATCCCGTCCTTGCTGCCGGTGCTTTCCCCGCTGGTGGTATATTTCGGCATCAATGCCATCGCGGGTAAGGCGGCTGGCTTTGAAGCGCTGGGCGCCATGCTACTTGGCGTGATCGTGACCGGTTTCTTCGTTGCGGTTTCCATGACCACCGGTGGTGGCGCTTGGGATAATGCGAAGAAGTATATCGAAGATGGTCATCATGGCGGCAAGGGCTCAGAAGCCCATAAGGCAGCCGTGACCGGTGATACTGTTGGCGACCCGTACAAGGATACGGCGGGCCCGGCGGTGAACCCGATGATCAAAATCACCAATATCGTGGCGCTGCTGCTGCTCGCGGTGTTGGCGCAAAGCTAAAGACTGGCGGGGTCCGGGGTGGCACTGCCACCCCGGCGGAGGTTCAGGAGGCAGCGCCTCCTGGGCTTTTTTTATGTCAGAGCGCGCCGCCCTTGCGGCCAGCCATGGCGCCAAGACGCAGACGCAGCGCATTCAATTTGATGAAGCCCTGGGCATCGAATTGGTCATAGGCGCCCTGATCATCCTCAAAAGTCACATGCTTCATGGAATAGAGGCTATTGGGCGATTGCCGCCCGGTGACAATGGTATTGCCCTTATAAAGCTTGAGCCGCACCGTGCCTGAGACGCTGTGCTGGCTTTCATCAATCAAAGCTTGCAGCATGCGCCGTTCGGGCGCGAACCAGAAGCCATTATAGATCAGCTCCGCATAGCGCGGCATCAGGCTATCTTTCAGATGCGCTGCTTCGCGGTCCAGCGTGATGCTTTCCATGGCGCGATGCGCGACATACAAAATGGTGCCGCCCGGCGTTTCATAGCAGCCGCGGGACTTCATGCCGACAAAGCGGTTTTCCACCAAATCCAGCCGGCCAATGCCGTTTTCCTTGCCGAGCGCGTTCAGCTTCGTGAGCAAGGTTGCGGGTGACAGACGCTCTCCATTGATGCCAACCGCATCGCCGCGTTCGAATTCAATGGTGATATCGGTGGCGCGGTCTGGCGCATCCATCGGGCTGATGGTGCGCTGCCAGACCATTTCATCCGGCGCGTCCCAGGGTTCTTCCAGGATTTTGCCTTCGCTGCTGCTATGCAGCAGATTGGCATCCACGCTGAAGGGCGCTTCGCCGCGCTTATCCTTGGCGATCGGGATTTGGTGTTCTTCGGCGAATTCGATCAGGCGCGTGCGGCTGGTCAGGTCCCATTCGCGCCAGGGCGCGATTACCTTCACATCCGGCTTCAGCGCGTAATAGCTGAGTTCAAACCGCACCTGGTCATTGCCCTTGCCGGTCGCGCCATGCGCCACCGCATCGGCGCCCATGGCTTCGGCGATTTCAATCTGGCGCTTGGCGATCAGCGGGCGGGCGATGGAAGTGCCCAGCAGATACATCCCCTCATACAGCGCATTGGCGCG
>CAMCHA010000103.1 GCA_945874515.1 Asaia bogorensis | reverse complement strand
GGCGCGCTGCTGGTGGAGATTGTGTTTTCGCTGGATGGGCTTGGGCTGCTTGGTTTTGAAAGCGCCATTCGCCGCGACTATCCGGTGATGTTCGCAACCCTTTACATCTTCACCCTGATGGGGCTGGTGATGCAGATCATCGGTGATTTCACCTATACGCTGGTGGACCCGCGCATTGATTTTGAGGCGCGGCGCTGATGCTCACGCCGCTTACGCAGCGCCGGCTTGCGAATTTCCGGGCCAATAAGCGCGGCTATTGGTCGCTGATCATTTTCGGCACGCTATTCTTCATCACGCTTTTCGCGGAATTCCTGGCCAACGACCGGCCGCTGGTCGCGCGCATTGACGGGCACTGGTACGTGCCGGTGCTGGCCGATTACGCTGAAAGCGACATCCTTGAAGATGGCTTGCCTACGCTCACCGATTGGCACGACCGAGGCTTTCGGGAGGAGATTGAGGCGAAAGGTGCCACACTGATCTGGCCGTTGATCCCTTATTCCTACCGCACCGTGGTGCGCGATTTGGGGCGGCCAGCGCCGGCACCTCCTTCGACGCGGAATTGGCTCGGCACGGATGATCAGGCGCGGGATGTTCTGGCGCGGGTGATTTATGGCTTTCGCATTTCCGTGCTGTTCGGTTTCACCTTGACCATCATCAGCTCCGTCATCGGAATCGCGGCCGGGGCGGTGCAGGGGTTTTACGGCGGCACCACGGATTTGCTGTTTCAGCGCTTCATCGAAATCTGGTCCGGCATGCCGCAGCTTTTCCTGCTGATCATCCTGGCAAGCGTGATCGAACCAAGCTTCTGGGTGCTGCTGATCTTCCTGCTGCTGTTTTCCTGGATGAACCTGACCAGCGTGGTGCGTGCCGAATTCCTGCGCGGGCGGAACTTCGATTATGTGCGCGCCGCCAAGGCCCTGGGTGTCAGTGATGTGCGCATCATGCAGCGCCACATCCTGCCGAATGCCATGGTGGCCACGCTTACCTTTCTGCCCTTCATTCTCTCAGGCAGTGTGACGGTTCTGGCCTCACTCGATTTTTTGGGTTTCGGCCTGCCGCCCGGTTCACCCTCGCTCGGCGAATTGGTCAATCAGGGCAAGAATAATCTGAACGCGCCCTGGCTTGCGCTGACCAGCTTCCTGGTGCTGGGCAGTATGCTGACGCTGCTGATTTTTGTGGGTGAGGCGGTGCGCGATGCCTTTGATCCGCGCAAACTCCCCGGAGGACAGGGCTGATGGCGCTGCTTTCGGTGCGCAATTTGTCGGTTGCTTTCCGTGAGCGGGAAGTGGTGCACGGCGTTTCCTTTGATGTGCAGCCCGGTGAAACCCTTGCACTGGTGGGTGAAAGCGGCAGCGGCAAATCCGTGACCGCGCTTTCCTGCCTGCGCTTGCTTTCCAGCGCTGGCAGCAACCCGGCGGGGTCCATCACATTGGATGGCGTCTCCGTGCTGGATGCGGATGATAGGCAACTCCGCACACTCCGCGGCGGTGTTGCAGGCATGGTGTTTCAAGAACCCATGACCTCGCTCAATCCTCTGCATAGCATTGAGCGCCAAATCGCGGAGGCCATTACGCTGCATCGTCCCTTGGCTGGTGAAGCCTTGCGCGCGCGCGTGATTGAATTGCTACGCCTGGCTGGCTTTCCGCAAGCCGAGGAACGCCTGGGCGCCTATCCGCATCAGCTCTCGGGCGGGCAACGCCAGCGCGTGATGATTGCGGCGGCTTTGGCCAATGACCCGAAGCTGCTGATTGCCGATGAACCGACCACAGCACTGGATGTGACGATCCAGGCGCAGATTTTGGATTTGCTCGCCTCGCTCAAGCAAAGGCTTGGCATGGCGATGCTGCTGATCACGCACGACCTTTCCATTGTGCGCCGCCATGCAGATCGTGTGGTGGTGATGAAGGATGGCCATGCGGTGGAACAGGGCAAAGTGGCGGAGGTTTTTGCCGCGCCCCAGCATGAATATACGCGCATGCTGCTGGCGACCGAACCGCGCGGCGCGCCGGTGCCCATTCCAACCGATGCCGCCATCGCACTGGAAGCGCGCGACATTCGCGTGCATTTCCCGATCAGGCGCGGCTTGCTGCGCCGGGTTGTCGCGGAAGTGAAGGCGGTGAATGGCGTTTCCCTTTCGCTGCGTACCGGTGAAACGCTTGGCCTTGTCGGTGAAAGTGGCTCCGGCAAGACAACGCTGGGACTTGCGCTGCTGCGTATGGCGGATAGCCAAGGCAGCATCATGTTTGCGGGGCAGGATCTCCAGGCGCTTTCCAATCGCGCGCTCCGCCCCTGGCGGCGACGCATGCAGATTGTCTTCCAAGACCCTTTCGGCGCGCTCTCACCTCGCTTGAGTGTTGCGGAAATTATTGGCGAGGGGTTGGAAGTGCATGAAGCCGGCCTGCCACGCACTGAACGCCTGGCGCGCGTGGCGGAGGCTTTGCGTGAAGTGGGCCTGGACCCCAGCATGGCGGAACGCTACCCGCATGAATTTTCCGGCGGCCAGCGCCAACGCATCGCCATTGCGCGCGCCATGGTGCTGAAGCCAAGCCTGGTGGTGCTGGATGAACCTACCAGTGCTTTGGATGTCAGCGTGCAGGCGCAGGTAGTGGATTTGCTGCGCGATTTGCAGGCGCGCCATGGCCTTGCCTATCTGTTCATTTCGCATGATCTGCGCGTAGTGCGCGCCATGGCGCATCGTATCGCGGTGCTGAAGGATGGGCTTGTGGTGGAAGAAGGTGATGCCGCAGCGCTAGTGCAGGCGCCGAAGCAAGCCTATACGCAGCAGTTGATGGCGGCCGCTTTCGAATTGACCAGCAATACAAAGGCAATGAACCCGCAGTGAGTGAATTGGAACGCCTGAAGGCCATGCTGGATGCCGAGCAAGTGAAGCTTGGCGTCAGCATGCGCCGTATGAATTCGCCAGGCTCCCCGGTTTACCACACCTGGGAGAATGTCTGGCCAACCGCAACCATCCTGATAACCAGCTTCCTTGCGCTGAAATGGGGCGGAGCGCCGCTGGAAGCGCTTGGCGTGCAACAGGGCGGCACCTGGGCTGGCACGGTGGTGCTGGGCATTGGCTGCTGGTGGTGGCTCAAGAAGATCATGCCGAAGATCAAGGATGGCGTGTTTGAACGCACCGCCGCCTTGGCACTTTCTTCGCCGCAACAATTTGATCTGCTGTGGTCCAAAAGTATCATTAGCCTTTACGCCAAGCTGCCCGATGGCACGGAATGGGCGGCTGCGCGGCGGGATGATTGGCGCGCCTTTGTGCGCCGGCTGGATGAAGCACTTTCAAAGGAAAACGCGTAATGGCCATTCTGCTTTCAACCAAGGCGCACACGATGCAGGATTGGAAGGCGGCGCTGCTGGCCGTTGATCCCAACCTGGAAATTCGGCTGTTTCCTGATGCGGGCGACCCAGCTGAAATTGAAGCCGCGGTGGTATGGACCGCGCATGACATGATGGAACTCCGCCGCTATCCGAATTTGAAACTGATTGTTTCCATGGGTGCTGGTGTTGATCATTTGCTGCGCGCGCCTGGCCCACCGCCCGGCATTCCGGTGGCGCGGTTGAAGGATGTGTTGCTGACCAGTGCCATGGCGGAATGGGTGCTTCTGAATGTGCTGCGCTTTCACAGGCAAGATCCGGAATACCGCGCGCTGCAGCAGCGCAAGGAATGGCACGAATTATCCGCACCCAGCACATCCGAACGGCGCATTGGCATTCTGGGTATTGGCGAATTGGGCAGTGCTTCGGCGCGTGTGCTGACCTCACTCGGCTTTTCGGTGATGGGCTGGTCGCGCAGTGCGAAGAAGCTGGCGGGCGTGCAAACCTTCCATGGCGCGGATGGGCTAATGGCAATGGCGGCGAAAACCGATATCCTGATCTGCCTACTGCCGCTGACACCTGAAACGCGCGGTGTATTGAATGCCAAGCTACTCTCGGCCCTACGGCGAGGCGCTTACGTGATCAATGGCGCGCGTGGCGGGCATATGGTGGCGGAGGATATGCTCGCCGCACTCGATTCCGGCCATATCGCTGGCGCGGCCTTGGATGTTTTCGAACCCGAGCCCCTGCCGCCGGAAAGCCCCTTCTGGTCTCATCCCAAGGTGTTCCTGACGCCACATGCCGCCAGCATCACCATCCCATCCAGCGTCGCGCCTCAGGTGGTGGAGAATATCCACAACATGCGCGCCGGGCGGCCACTGATCAATCTGGTAGATTTCAGCCTGGGATACTGAAGGCTTTCAAAGCGTGGCACCGCCATCAATGGCGAGTTCAGACCCAGTCATATAGCTGCTTTCATCGGAAAGCAGGAACAGCACCAGCCGCGCCACTTCTTCAGCCGTGCCCTGTCGCCCCATGGGTACGGATTTCAGCCGTGCCGCGTTTTCTTCTGGTGAGCGGATATCCAGCATGGGTGTGGCGATCGGCCCAGGATGGACGGAATTCACGCGAATGCCGCGCGATGCCAATTCCATCGCAGCGGATTTCGTCATTCCACGCAGCGCCCATTTCGTCGCACCATAAGCGAATGCGCGCGCAGACCCACGCAACCCGGCCGTGGAGGAGATATTCACAATGGAACCACCACCCGCCTTTTCCATCGCCGGCACCACAGCCTTCATGCCAAGGAAACAGCCAAGCTGATTGATGCGCGTATGGCGTTCGAACAGCGCCGCATCCGTTTCCATCATCAACTTCGGTACATAGATGCCGGCATTATTCACAAGCCCTGTCAGCGGACCGAGCACTTCAGCGGCTGCAACCGCGCGCGCCCAATCGGCTTCTTCGGTGACATCCAATCTCATAAATTGTGCCGCGGCGCCAAGTTCTCGCGCCAAAGCCTTACCTTCGGCTTCCAGCACATCGCCCAGGATTATGTGGGCACCTTCCGCAACCAAAAGCCGCGCCTCCGCCGCACCTTGGCCTCGCGCGCCACCAGAAATCAGAACAACCTTGCCATTGAAGCGTGCCATGATGAATCCTCCGCTAACTACCTAACAGCATGACATTCGGATTGCGAAGCAGGCAAGTTTGCCATGTGATGCTGATCGAAAACGCTTGCCAGCAACGGGCAACGCTATCAGGATCGATCACCCATTCACGAAAGCGTTCATTATGGCTGAAGACTCCTGCCCAATCACCAAACCAGACGCCATCATCATCGGCGCTGGCATCTCCGGCATGTATCAGCTGATCAGGCTCCGTGAGCTTGGCATGAAACTGAGGGTATTTGAGGCGGGTTCGGATCTGGGCGGCACCTGGTATTGGAACCGCTACCCCGGTGCGCGCTTTGATTCCGAAAGCTGGTCCTATGGTTATTCCTTTTCAAAGGAATTGCTCCAGGAATGGGAATGGCCGGAACATTTCTCTGCCCAGCCGGATACGCTGCGCTATCTGAATTTCGTCGCCGACAAATTCGATCTGCGCAAGCACATCACCTTCAATAGCCGCGTCAAGGCTGCACATTTCGATGATGCACAAAATATCTGGACCGTCACGCTGGAAAATGGTGAGACCTGCAGCGCGCCCTTGCTGATCACTGGGCTTGGTCCGCTTTCTGCGCCCACCTTGCCCAATATTCCCGGGCGAGATTCCTTCACGGGCCAAGCCTTCCATACCGCCCGCTGGCCGCATGATCCGGTGGATTTCAAGGGCAAGCGCGTGGGCATCATTGGCACGGGCGCCACCGCCATTCAGATCATCCAAACCATTGCCAAGGATGTCGGCCATCTGACGGTGTTTCAGCGCACGCCGAATTGGGCAGCGCCACTGCATAACCGCAAGATCACCGCGGAGGAACAGGTGAAGATCAAGGCGAGCTATCCGGAAATCTTCGCCCGCTGCCGGGAAACCGAAACCTGCTTCATTCATCAGACAGACCCGCGCAAGGCTTTGGAAGTCACGGCTGAGGAACGCGAAGCCTTTTGGGAAAAGCTATACGCCGAACCTGGTTTTGGCATTTGGGTCGGCAATTTCGCCGATGTGCTCACCAATAAGGAAGCCAATGCGCTGGCAAGCGAGTTCATGGCGCGCAAGATCCGCGAAAGGGTGAAGGACCAGGCCGTTGCGGAGAAACTCATCCCCAAAAATCACGGTTTTGGCACCAGGCGGCTTCCTTTGGAAAGCGGCTATTACGAAGTCTATAACCAGCCCAATGTCCGGCTGGTGGACATCAATGAAACCCCGATCGAGTGCGTTACGCCTGAAGGCATCAGAACCAGCGCTGAAGAATTCCGCTTTGACATGCTGATTTTCTCGACTGGCTTTGATGGTGTGACGGGCCCTTATGACCGCGTTGATATCCGCGGCCCTGGTGGGCGCAGCCTGAAGCAGGAATGGATCAATACGCCAAAGACCTTTCTGGGCGTAATGGCCGAAGGTTTTCCGAATATGCTGATGGTGCTCGGCCCCCATACCGCGCGCGGCAATATCCCGCGCAATATCGAAGAAATCGTCGATTGGGTCACCGGCCTTGTCATCCATATGCGCAATCATGGCCTAACACGCGTGGAACCAAAACCGGATGCTGTGCATTGGTGGGCTGAAAAGGTGGAAGACGCTGTGGCTGGGCTGCTGTTTGCCGAGGTCAATTCATGGCAAACCGGCATCAATCGCAATGTCGAAGGGCGCGACATCCGCCGCACCCTTGGCTATTATGGCGGCGCAGTGGAATATCGCCGTATCGCGGATGAAGTCGCTGCCGGCGGCTACCGCGAATTTGACTTCGTCTAAACTACCGAAAGAAAAAGGGAGGATCACAAATGCAAGATAAGACCACCGCAACCCGCCGTTCCCTGCTCGCGCTTGGCGCTGGCGCGGCGTTCTTTTCGCCGAGCATCGCGCGCGCGCAGGAAGCCAATTGGCCCAACCGCCCTGTCCGCATCATTGCGGCTTTCCCAGCCGGCAGCGGCACGGATAGCCTCGCGCGGTTCTACGGGGAACGTTTGGCGCGCATTTTCGGGCAGAACTTTGTCATCGAGAATATCGGCGGCGCCAATGGCGCCATCGGCGCACGCGCTGCCGCCCGTGCCGCGCCAGATGGCTACACGATCTTCTTTGGTTCTGTATCCACGCATGCTGCCAATCCGCATCTCATGCGTGAACCGGGCTATGATCCGCTCCGCGACTTCGCGCCACTTTCCATGATCAGCATCAACCCGCTTGGCGTACTGGTGCGTGCGGATAATCCAGCGCGCGATCTGCAAGCCTTCATTGCCCATGCGCGCACCAATCCTGGCGCGTTGAATTATGGCATCGGCAATGCGGGCGGGCTTGCCGGCACGCATCTTCTCAGCCAGGCTGCTGGCTTCAAGGCGGAGCAAATCTCCTATCGCGGTACGCCGCAGGCCATGGCGGATTTGCTGGGCGGGCGGCTGCATTTTCTCGTGACCGATCTTGGGCCGGCAGTGGAACATTTACGCGCCGGCACCATTCGCGCCCTTGCAGTTACCACCGCGCGGCGCGTTGAAACCCTGCCCGATGTGCCAACGGTGGCTGAAGCGGCGCTGCCTGGCTTTGATTTCGCGTCCTGGAACGGTTCCTGGATGCCGGAACGCACACCGCCCGCAATCATTGCGCGGCTGAACCGTGAGATGGTCACGATCGGCCAAAGCGATGAAGCGAAGCGCCATATCGGCGCGCTTGGCATTGTTTCCACCACCAGCACGCCTGAAGCCCTTGGCGAATTCAATCGCCGTGAAT
>CAMCHA010000102.1 GCA_945874515.1 Asaia bogorensis | reverse complement strand
CGGCCAGCAAGCATATTCATCGCCGGTGATCCAATGAAGCCGGCAACAAAAAGATTGGCGGGGCGGTCATAAAGTTCAAGCGGCGCGCCCGCCTGTTCAATGCGGCCATGGTTCATGACCACAATCTTATCCGCCATGGTCATGGCTTCGATCTGGTCATGCGTCACGTAAACCGTAGTGACCTTCAAGCGCTGATGCAAATCCTTGATTTCGGAACGCATCTGCACGCGAAGCTTGGCATCAAGATTGGACAAGGGCTCATCAAACAAGAACACTTGCGGGTTGCGCACAATGGCGCGCCCCATCGCCACACGCTGGCGCTGGCCGCCGGAAAGCTGGCGCGGGAAGCGATGCAACAATTGCTCAAGACCCAGAATACGCGCAGCCTTCTGCACTTCCTGGTCCATCACTTCCTTGGGTGCGCCTGCCAGCTTCATGGAAAAGGCCATGTTCTGATAGACGGTCATGTGCGGATAAAGCGCGTAGTTCTGGAAAACCATCGCGATGTCGCGATCCTTCGGCGGCACCTTATTCACCACTCGGCCGCCAATTGAGATTTCACCGCCCGTGATATTCTCAAGCCCCGCCAACATACGAAGCAAGGTGGATTTGCCGCAGCCGGAAGGCCCGACCAGCACAACGAATTGCCCGTCTTCGATATCCACGCTCACGCCATGCAGAATTTGCGTGGAACCGAAGGCCTTTCTGACTTCGCTAATTTCTACTGTCGCCATACCCTGTTCCTTCCCGGCCTGCGGTTCACCGCCTTTACTGGCGCGATACTTCCGTTTCCTTCGACGTGATGAATTCCAGCAACGCCGGCGTGCCATTCTTGGTCTGTTCAATGCCGCGCTTGATCGCCGGGATAATGTCCGCGATCTTTTCAACCCTTTCGCCATAACCGCCGAAGGCGCGCGCCATGGCCGCGTAATCGCCGGAAATATCGGTGGAGCGATACTTCTTCGTGCTGATCGGCATGACCTTCAATTCAATCGCCATCGAGAAATTATTGAGCAGGATTGAAAGAATGGGGATGCGTTCACGCACTGCGGTCTCAAAATCCATCCCCGTAAAGCCAATCGCCGCATCGCCCCAGACATTGATGCAAAGCTTATCCGGCGCCGCGAGCTTGGCACCCATGGCGAGCCCAAGCCCATAGCCCAACTGCGTGGTCTTACCCCAGCCGAGATAAGTCAACGGCTTACGGCTGACCCAGAAGGGCGAGAGCTGATCGCGCGGGCTGCCGGCATCATGGGTGATGATGGTATTGTCCACATCCACCGTCCGCCACAAATCGCGCAGCACACGATAGGGGTTGAGCGGCGAGGCATCGCTATCCGTCTTATGCGCCCAGGCCGCGAGCCATTCCTTGTCCAGCGCCGCGATTTCCTTGGCAACCGCGGTGCGGCTGCGCGGCTTCTTGATGCGCGTGGCAAGGTCCGCAATCAGCCCATCCATGGTGAGGCCCGCATCACCGATCAGGCCGATGTCAATCGGGATATCCTTGCCCAAATGGTCAGGATCCAGCGTCGCGTGAATAATCTTCTTGCCGCTTGGCATTTTCACGCCGAAATTTGTTTCGGTAAAGGAACACCCAATCCCAAGGATCACATCGGCATTGTCCAGGAAATGCCTGACACCACGCCGCATCGCGAGGCCACCTGACCCCAAGGCCAAAGGATGGTCTTCCGGGAAGGAGGATTTGCCGCCAAGGCTGGTGGTGACGGGCGCCGCCAGCATTTCAGCCAATGCCTGCAATTGCGGCCAGGCGCGCGCCCAATGCACACCGGTGCCGGCATAAATCACCGGGCGTTTCGCTTTCGCCAGCATGGCCGCAGCGCGTTCCAGATCAACCGGATCAGGCCCGTAACGCGTGGCCGCAACCGGGTGATAGGCCAGCGGTTCCGGCACTTCCTCATTCCACATATCGGTCGGGATTTCGACCAGCACGGGACCGCCACGGCCGTTGCGCAGCCGCGCGAAGGCACGGCGCAGAATATTCGGCACCTCAGCCGCGCTCATGATGGGCTCAGCAGATTTGGTGATGCCGCGCATTTGCACGGAAGAATTAAAATTCGGGTCAATATGCGCAATGCGGCGCGGATAGCCCATTGGCAGCACCAGCACGGGCACGCTTTCGCCATAGCATTGCGCCACACCACCATAGGCGTTCTCGGCGCCCGGGCCATGCTGCATGCAGAAGGCGCCGATGGTGCGGCCCGATGTTACGCGCGAAATGGCATCCGCCATATGCAGGCCGATTCTCTCCTGCCGGACCATGATGGGGCGGATATCCGCATCCGCCGCGTATTCGATCAAATGATTGACCGGATAGCCGGTGAGGATCTGAATCCCCTCACGCTTCATGATTTCCGCAATGGCCGCGCCGAGTTTCATGCCGGATTTCCTCTACCCTGGCGCCAGGCGCCGTTTCATCCCTTGGCACGCTCACGGTGCCTCAGGGGGAAGCCTAGGCTTGCTTTGTGCCCGGATGCAATAAGGTAATGGCCTTGCACCCTTAGCCCTGCCACGGCAGGGTTACCTCCTCCCCTTCAAAGGACCGCCCATGCCCATCCCCGCCTTGTTTCAGGGCAGAATCGCCCTGCCCGTGATTGCCGCCCCCATGTTCCTGGTCTCCGGCCCCGATCTGGTGGTGGAAACCTGCAAGGCCGGCGTGGTGGGCAGCTTCCCCGCGCTTAATCAGCGCAGCACCGAGGGTTATGGGGAGTGGCTCGCAGAAATCCGGGAGAGAACCGGCAATGCCTCCGCGCCATTCGGCGTCAATCTGATCGTGCATCGGTCCAACGCCAGGCTGGATGCGGATTTGGCTGAAACCGTGCGCCAGCGCGTGCCCTTCGTGATCACCTCACTCGGCGCGGTGTCTGAGGTGGTGGATGCCATCCATGGCTATGGCGGGCTGGTATTCCATGATGTGATCAACCTGCGGCATGCGCAGAAGGCGGCGGAAGCGGGGGTGGATGGGCTGATTGCGGTTTGCGCCGGCGCGGGCGGCCATGCCGGCACCTATAACCCCTTCGCCTTCCTGCATGAGATAAGACAATTCTATCGGGGCACCATCATCCTATCGGGTGCCATGTCCACCGGGGCGCATGTGGTCGCGGCGCGCGCGGCGGGGGCGGATTTTGCGTATTTGGGCACGCGATTCATCGCGACCACGGAAAGCCGCGCGCCGGAGGATTACAAGCAAATGATCCTGGCCGCGACGGCCAAGGATATTGTCTATACCAATGCCATCAGCGGGGTGAACGGCAATTTCCTGAGTGCGTCTTTGGAAGTTGCGGGGCTTGATCCAAAGAATTTACCCGAATTCAACAGGGAACTTCATTTGGGCAGTAGTGAAAAACGCGCCTGGAAGAATATCTGGTCCGCGGGCCAGGGGGTTGGCGCCATTCATGATGTGCCGAGCACGGCGGAATTGGTGGCGCGGCTAAGCCGCGAATATGCGGAGGCGGTTGCAGGGTTGAATGCGGGTTTCGGGTAAGCGCTACCGCCGCAACTCCATCTGAATCGGCCCATCCCGCTCCCCGCGCGCGAATTGGTCCACCATGGCATTGCCGGTCTCGCCAAGCTTGGCCGCCTCACCAGTCCAGATGATGCGGCCCTTATGAATCATGGCGGCGTCATCGCCAATCCGCCGCGCGCTTGCCATGTCATGCGTGATGGAAACGGCGGTCGCACCCAGACGATGCACCACATCAACAATCAGCCCATCAATCACCGCGCCCATGATTGGATCAAGGCCGGTAGTGGGTTCGTCGAAGAAAATGATCTCGGGCTCTGCCGCAATGGCGCGCGCAAGTGCGACGCGCTTTTGCATGCCGCCGGAAAGCTCTGATGGGGAGAGATCGCCCACCGATGCGGCAAGCCCCACCTGCGCCAACACCTCGGCCGCCTTGTCGCGGGCGCGGGCACGCGTGATGCGCTTTTGTGCCAGCAGCTTGAAGCAAACATTCTCCCAAACCGGCAAGCTATCAAACAGCGCACCATTCTGAAACAGCATGCCGATGCGATCATTCAGCGCCTCACGCTCCCGCCGCGGCAGCTTCAGAATATCCTGCCCATCAATTTCAATGCTGCCGGCATCGGGTTCAATCAGACCCAGGATGCATTTGATGGTGACGGATTTGCCGGAACCCGAACCCCCCAGAATAACCATGCCATGCCCGGCGCGGATATCCAGATCCACGCCATCCAGCACCTGCTTCGGCCCAAAGGCTTTTGACAGCCCGCGCAGACGGATTTTCGGCACCGCGCCACTCATCGCGCGAAGAACATCTCGGTTATGATGTAATCCAGCGCCAGGATCAGGATGGAGGAAATCACCACCGCCGATGTCGCCGCAGCACCTACACCCTGCGCGCCGCCGCGGCTGTTATAGCCACACCAGCAGCCCATCAGCGCAATCACAAAGCCAAAGACGGAAGCCTTCACGAGGCCGGAGACCACATCCATGGTCTGCATGAAATCGAGTGTGGCGCGCAAATACCCGGCCGAGTTGAAGCCAAGCTTCGCCGTGCCGATCAGCCAGCCGCCCATCACCCCCAGAGTATCGGCAATAATCACAAGGAAGGGCAGTGCCACGGTGCCGGCCAAAAGCCGAGGCGCCACCAGATATTTCATCGGGTTGGTGGAAAGCGTGGTCAGCGCATCTATCTGATCGGTCACGCGCATGGTGCCGATTTCGGCGGCGAAAGCCGCGCCAATGCGCCCGGCCACCATCAGCCCGGCAATCACCGGGCCCAATTCGCGCGTGATGGAAAGCACGACAACATTCGCGACCGCCCCTTCGGCGTTGAAGCGCGCGAAACCTGTATAGGTTTGCAGCGCCAGCACCATGCCGGTGAAAAACGCGGTCAGCGCCACAACAGGCAGTGAGAAATAACCAATTTCCACCACTTGGCGCAGAAATAGGCGGCCATAGAAGGGCGGGCGAAACAAATGCGAAACGCCTTCCAGCGCGAATAGCACCACCGCGCCAACGCCCTGCAAGGCGCCGAGCACGGCGCGGCCCAAGGCGGCGATGGGGTTCAGTATCGCGGTCAAGCTCAGGCAGCTCCGTAAGCGCGGCGATAGCGATCGCCGAGTGAGGTCAGGATTTCATAGCCAATCGTGCCGGCGCGCGCCGCCAGATCATCGGGCGAAGGCGCGGCGCCGCCGATCAAATGCAGCATATCGCCAGGCGCAATGCCTGGTGCATCCGTCACATCCAACGTGATCAAATCCATGGAAACGCGCCCCACCATGGGCAGGAACATGTCGCGATAGGCCGCGACACCCTGCCCGGATAGGCATCTCAGGTAGCCGTCCGCGTAGCCGACGGCAATGGTGGCAATCCGGCTGGGCCGCGCCGCGACAAAGGAAGCGCCATAGCCAACGCTGGCGCCGGCGGGGATTTCGCGGATTTGCAGGATGGGGGCTTCCAGCCGGATCACTGGCAGCATGGGGTTGGGCGCCCCGGGCGTGGGGTTGATGCCGTACAAAGCGCAGCCTGGCCGGGCGAGGTCTGAAGCATAATCCGCGCCCAAAAACAGGCCGGATGAATTGGCGAAGGAACGTGGCAGCCTGGGCAGTGCCGCGCAGGCGCGGGCGAAGCGCGCTGCCTGTTCGGCATTGAGCGGATGGTCTGGCTCATCCGCGCAGGCCAAATGCGACATGACATAAAGCAGTTCGAGCCCGTCCAGCAGGGAATGATCCGCCGCCAACCGCGCCTGTTCCCCGGCATCCAGCCCAAGCCGCGCCATGCCCGTATCCAGATGCAAAAGCGCAGGCCGCGCCCTGCCCGCGCTGCACCCGGCGGCAGCATGGGCCAGCACATCGCCAAGGCTGTTCAGCACCGGGACCAGCCCAGCGTTTTCGTCAGCGCCGGGGGCAAAGCCATCCAGCACGGCAATCATCGGCCCGGCGCCAAGGCCAGCCCGCAGTGCCATGCCTTCCGAAAGATGCGCCACGAAAAAATGCCGGCAGCCGGCAGCATGTAAGGCACGCGCGACCTGCACCGCCCCCAGCCCATAGGCATTGGCCTTCACCACCCCCGCCACGGCACCTGGCGCGGCGCGTACGGCGAGCGCGCGCCAATTCGCGACAATGGCCGCCAGATCAATATGCAAAACCGTAGAAGGGTCCATCATGCGGAACCGGGATCAGCCCCCGAAACCATCATCATGCTGCGTTTCCAAATCCCCAAAGCGCGTGAACTCAGCTTCAAAGAACAGCTTAATTGTGCCGGTCGGGCCATGGCGCTGCTTGGCGATGATCAATTCCGCCTTGTTATGCGCCATTTCCATATCCTTCTGCCATTTATCCACCGCACCCTGGAATTTCTCGGCATTGTCGAAGGAAAGCTCCTTAGGCGCGCGCTGCATCAAATAATATTCGTCGCGATAGACGAACATGACCACATCGGCATCCTGTTCGATCGAACCAGATTCACGCAAATCCGAAAGCTGCGGTCGCTTGTCTTCGCGGCTTTCCACAGCGCGCGACAACTGAGAAAGCGCAATGACAGGAACTGATAATTCTTTCGCCAGCGCCTTCAGCCCCTGCGTGATCATGCTGATTTCAAGCACGCGGCTTTCCGGCCGCGTGCCCGCCGCGGGGCGCATCAATTGCAGATAATCCACCACAATCAGATCAAGCCCTTTGGTCCGCTGCAAGCGCCGGCAGCGTGTGCGCAATGCGGATATGCTTATCGCCGGCGTATCATCAATATTCAGCGGCAGGGATGCCAATTCTCGGCTGACTTCCAGAAAGCGGTCAAAATCGCGCTGGCTGATCTCGCCACGCCGAATACGGTCGCCCGAGATGCGTGATTCTTCCGCAAGCAAACGTGTCGCCAATTGATCCGCGCTCATTTCCAGGGAGAACAACGCAACCCCACCCTTGGGCACCGCATTGGGGTCCGCTTCCTGCGCGTGGCGCAACACGGCTTTCGCCGCGCCAAAGGCGATTTTGGTCGCGAGCGCGGTTTTGCCCATGCCGGGGCGGCCCGCGATGATGAGCAGATCGGAAGGATGCAGCCCGCCCGTTTTCGCATCCAAATCGCGCAAACCGGTAGCAAGGCCGGAAACCCCGCCCGGCGTCGTAAAAGCCTTTTCCGCATGCTGCACGGCGATGGTCAGCGCGCGCTCAAAGGTGAGGAAGCCCCCCTCACCCGCGCCGCCTTCTTTCGCCAATTCAAACAAAGCCTGTTCGGCTGCTTCCAATTGCCCCTTGGCGTCCAGTTCGGCCTCGGAACCAAAGGCGCGGTTCACCACCACTTCGCCCAAATCCACCAATTGCCGGCGGAGCCACGCATCATAGATCACCTGGCCATATTCGCCGGCATTGATGACACCCACCATGGCGGAGAGAAGCTGCGCCAAATAGGCAGGGCCGCCGACCTCATCCAGCAAGCCGGAATGTTCAAATTCCGCGCGTAGCGTCACCGCATCGGCAAGCTGTCCCGCTTCCACGCGCCGCTTGATGGCATGGAAAATCCGCCCATGGACGGGATCGGCGAAGTGGTCCGGCGCCAGATATTCGCCGACGCGCTCAAACGCCTTGTTATTGGCCAAAAGCGCGCCGAGCAGTGCCTGTTCGGCCGCCAAGTTTGAGGGCGGGATACGTTGCGAAAGGCCGAGCAAACCGGCACCAGGGATCGCGCCGGGCGTCGTGTCAAAACTATTCATGCCCCCTTATAGCGCGCCGCCGGGCAAAAGCCCCCTGGGGATTACGGGGATGCTGGGGATTGCCGAAAGAAAATGCGCGGTCACGGCAGATAGGCCGGGCCTTACTCCACCGTG
>CAMCHA010000101.1 GCA_945874515.1 Asaia bogorensis | reverse complement strand
GGGGTTTGACCCGCACCCGCATCGCGACATGGAAATCATCACCTATGTCCGCCAAGGGGCGATCACCCATAAGGACAGCATGGGCAATGAAGGCCGCACCGAAGCTGGCGATGTGCAGGTAATGAGTGCCGGCACCGGCGTAACGCATGGCGAATATAATCTGGAACCAGGTGTCACCACGCTGTTCCAGATTTGGATCATGCCGGACCGCACCGGCCTGCCGCCTTCCTGGGGGGCGAAACAATTCCCCAAGGAAAAGCGCGAAGCGGGTTTTGAGGTTTTGGCATCAGGCCGGCTGGCCGATGCGTCATCGGGCGCGCTTGGCATCAATGTGGATGGCGCGGTGATGGCAGCAACGCTGGCCAAGGGGCAAAGCCTGACGCAGCCCTTGGCCGAAGGGCGCGCGGCCTATCTGGTGCTGGCGCGTGGTGCGGCGAGCGTGAATGGCGTGGAAGCGCGCGCACGCGATGGGATCGCCATTCGGGCGGAGGACGCGATCACAATCACCGCCAGCGAAGATGCTGAATTGGTGATGGTGGAAGTGGCGGATAGCTGACCGCCGCTACCATTTCTTCCAGATCGGCCGATGTTGAAATGGCGACCGATTGTCAGAATGATGATGCTGCCGATGATGCCGCGGCGGTTCCCAAGCCCGGTAGCTTTGGTGGTAGGGCCGGTGGGCGTGGCCGCCATAAGGCGCATAGCCATAGCCACCATAGCCATAGGAAGGGCTATAACGGTCCCCGTTAGCGAGGCATCCGCCCAGCATTAGCAATAATAGCAGCATGGAAAGCGGTAAGGTGATTAGACGCATCCGACACCCCCTTTGATCCATCCGGGATCAAAAGAAACTCACCATGCCTTCATGTCAGCCAACGGGCAGGATCAGGGCTTTTTCGTGATGTAAGTTTGTTCAGCGCCGCACTTCAAACGCACAGATCCGGGTAAAGTCGCGATCATCCAGCATCCAATCCTGCGCCCCGGTGAAGCGTGCCACGCCATCCGCGCCAAGCCGCCCTTCATAACGCGCGCGATAATGAAAGCCGCGCCCGGAAGACCCGCCTTGCAGCAGCAGCGCGCCATCCGCGCCAACCCGCCCCTCGCCGCGCTCCCAAGCGCCGGTGCGCGCGCCTGATGCGGAGAGCACCGGGCGTTCATACTTCGCCACCGCGCCTTCCACCCGTATCGTGAACGGGGCGGCCAGCGGCGCTTGCGTGATGCCTTCCACAGCATCACAGGTCAGCCTTCCTTGCCAAACGCCACTGAAGCCTTGCGCCGCCAGCGGGCTGGCAGCGCAAAGCAAGATGGCAAGGAACAGAAAGCGGATCACTGATCCGCGTAGCAATGGGTCTCAGCCCCGCCACCCGGATGTGTCACGGCACCAAGATAGGCTGGGCCCACAAGCTGCGCATATTTCCAGAGCACGCCGGAATTATAATCGGTCTTGCGCGGCTTCCATTCGGCGCGGCGCTTGGCAAATTCTTCATCCGAAAGTGCAACATCAATGGTGCCCTTGTCGGCATCAATGATGATCTTGTCGCCATCGCGCAGCAGCGCAATCGGCCCGCCCACTGCAGCTTCCGGCCCCACATGGCCAATGCAGAAGCCGCGCGTGGCACCCGAAAAACGCCCATCGGTGATCAGCGCCACCTTATCCCCCATGCCCTGGCCATAGATGGCTGAGGTGGTGGAGAGCATCTCACGCATGCCAGGCCCACCCTTCGGGCCTTCATAACGAACGATGATGATATCGCCCGGCTTATACGCGCGCATCTCCACGGCCTTGAAAGCATCTTCTTCGCAATCAAAGCAAAGGGCGATGCCTTCGAAGCGCAGCTTTTCCATGCCGGCGATTTTCACAATCGCGCCTTCCGGGGCCAGATTACCCTTCAGGGCTACCACGCCGCCGATCGGGCTGATCGGATCGGAACAGGGGCGCACCACATCTTGATCCTTCGGCACGATCACTTCGCGGTGATTTTCCGCAATGGTTTTGCCGGTGACGGTCATGCAATCGCCCTTCACATAGCCGCCATCAATCAGCGCCTTGATGATGATGGGCACGCCACCAATGCGATGCACATCGGCGGCAACATAGCGCCCGCCTGGCTTGAGGTCCGCGATATGCGGCGTCTTGCGCATGATCTCGGCCACATCTTGCAAGGTGAAGCGGATGCCGGCCTCATGCGCCATGGCGGGCAGATGGAGCGCGGCATTGGTCGAACCACCGGTGGCGCCGACAATCGCCGCCGCGTTATGCAGCGCATCCAGCGTTACGATATCGCGCGGGCGGATATTGCGGCGGATCAGTTCCACCACGGCGCGGCCCGATTCAACCGCCCAGCGATCACGATCTTCATCCGGCGCCGGCGCGCCAGCCGAAAACGGCAGCGCAAGCCCTATCATCTCCGAAACGCAGGCCATCGTATTGGCGGTGAATTGGCCGCCGCAAGCGCCCGCACCTGGGCAGGCATGGCGTTCCAGCTCATCCAATTCCTCGTCAGACATGCCGCCGGCGGCATGCTTGCCCACCGCTTCAAACACATCCAGCACGGTCACATCACGGCCATGATGCTTGCCCGGCATGATGGACCCGCCATACATGAAGACAGACGGCACATTCAGCCGGATCATGGACATCATGACGCCGGGCAGGGATTTGTCGCAGCCCGCAATGCCGACCAGCGCATCATAGCAATGCCCGCGCATCGTGAGCTCAATGGAATCCGCAATGGTATCGCGCGACGCGAGCGAGGATTTCATGGATTGATGGCCCATCGCGATGCCATCGGTCACCGTGATGGTGGTGAATTCGCGCGGCGTGGCACCGGCTTGCTTCACGCCAATCTTCGCGGCCTGCGCCTGGCGGGACAGCGCGATATTGCAGGGGGCGGCTTCATTCCAGCAGGAAGCAACGCCCACCAGCGGCTGCGCGATTTCCTCGGCCGTCAATTCCATCGCGTAATAATAGGAACGATGCGGCGCGCGCTCCGGCCCCATGGTGGTGTGCCGGCTCGGCAGTTTTGATTTGTCCCATTTCGTCATCGTCAGTTTCCTCCTGCAAAATTGACCTACGCTATCATCCGATCGCGTATAGAAAACCCACACTGATCGCGAGCCCGATCAGGGCTGCGATGAATTGCGCCACCGCGCGGCTCAGCGTGGCGCCACCCAAATTCAGCCGCGCCAAGCCATTCGTCAGCAGCGCCGTCACACCCACAAAAAGCGTGATGGCCACGAATAGATTGATAGTGCCGCCTTTAAACATGCCTCAGCCCGCAATCCGCGCCAATGCGGCATCAAGCCGCGCGATTTCCGCCTGCCAGGACGCCAGCCTTTCGCGGTTTTCTTCCACGATCTCAACGGGCGCGCGAGAGACGAAAATCTCACTGCCAAGCTTGGCTTCAACCTTTTGCACTTCGCCTTCGATGCGCGTGCGTTCCTTGGCAAGCCGCGCGCGTTCGGCGGCGAAGTCGATCACATCAGCCAAGGGCAGCATCAGCGTGGTTTCATCCAGCACGGCCTGGACAACGCCCTTGGGTGGGTCACCAATCAATGCGCGGATTTCACTCGCGCGGCCCATGCGATGGATGGCATCGGACCAGCGTTCGGCGCGCGCTAGGCTCTCGGGCCGCGCACCCGCCATCAACAACGGCACGGTGGTGGAAGGGGCGACATTCATCTCGGACCGCACGGTACGCATTTCAGAAATCAACCGCACCACCCAATCCAATTCCGCCCGCGCTTCCGCTGCATCGGCAACCTGCATGGCTTCCGGCCAGGGGCTACGGATCAGGCTGCCCTCGGCGCCATAGCCCATGCGGTGCCACAATTCCTCAGTGATGAAGGGCATGACCGGGTGGAGCATGCGGAGAATCACGCCCAGCACATGCGCGGCGGTGGCCTTCACTTCGTCCTTATCCGCGCCATCCGGGCCATTCAGCACGGGCTTGGCGAATTCCAGGAACCAGTCGCAGAAATCATTCCAGGCGAAGCGATAACAGGCCTTGGCATAATCATCGAAGCGGAAGCCTTCCAAAGCTGCATTCGCTTCAGCCAGCGCAGTATTGGTTGCATCCAAAATCCAGCGTGAAAGCGGTAGCTTTGCCGAGGCAGGATCAAACCCCGCCACCGGCGCAATGCCATTCATTTCGCAAAACCGCGCCGCATTCCAGATTTTGGTGGCGAAGGATCGATAGCCCTCAACACGCTGCCGGCCGAGCTTGATGTCTCGCCCCGGCCCCGCCAGGGCGCAGAGCGTGAAGCGCATGGCATCCGCGCCATAGGCATCCACCAATTCCAGCGGGTCCATCACATTGCCGCGCGATTTGGACATTTTCTGCCCTTTTTCATCGCGCACCAGCCCATGGATACAAACGGTCTTGAAGGGCACTTCACCCATGAAATGAATGCCCATCATCATCATCCGGGCGACCCAGAAGAAGATGATGTCAAAGCCCGTCACCAGCACATCGCCGGGATAGTATTTAGCGAGTTCCGGTGTCTTTTCCGGCCAGCCAATGGTGGAAAACGGCCAAAGCGCGCTGGAAAACCAAGTATCCAACACATCCTCATCACGCGTCAGCGCCACCGCCGCGCCGTATTTCGCGCGCGCCGCGACTCGCGCTTCTTCTTCGGTATGGGCGACGAAAACCTCGCCATCCGGCGCATACCAGGCGGGGATTTGATGCCCCCACCAAAGCTGGCGGGAAATGCACCAGGGCTGGATATCGCGCATCCAGGCGAAGAAAGTGTTTTCCCATTGCTTCGGCGTGAAGACCGTCTGGCCCGTTTCCACCGCACGAATAGCGGGGGCGGCGAGTGTTTTGGCGTCCACATACCATTGCATCGTCAGGCGCGGTTCAATTGGCACGCCGGAACGATCACCATGCGGGACCATATGCGTATGGGGTTCGATCTTCTCGATCAGCTCCAATTCCTCAAGCCGCGCCACAATCGCCTTGCGCGCCGCGAAGCGATCCTGCCCCGCCAGCCCGCGCACAAAAGCGTGATCCGCAATGCCCTCAGCGGCAGCGAAATGCGCGCTGATTTCTTCGAGCATCACGCGCCCTTCGCCATCCAACACGGATGGCATGGGCAGATCATGGCGCCGCCCTACCTCAAAATCATTGAAGTCATGCGCTGGCGTGATCTTAACGGCGCCGGAGCCCTTTTCGGGATCGGAATACTCATCCGCCACCACCGGAATGGCGTGGCCCAGCAGCGGCAGGATCACGCGCTTGCCGATCAAATCCTTGAAGCGCGCATCATCGGGATGCACGGCAACGGCCGTATCGCCCAGCATGGTCTCTGGCCGCGTTGTCGCCACCACCAAAAACCGCCCCGGCGCGCCTTCCACCGGGTAGCGCAAATGCCACAGGCTGCCCTTCACTTCCTTGCTTTCGACTTCCAGATCGGAAATCGCCGTCAGGAATTTCGGGTCCCAATTCACGAGCCGTCGGTCACGATAGATCAAGCCTTGGGCGTGCAGCGTCACGAATACCTCGCGCACTGCGGCTGAAAGCCCTTCATCCATCGTGAAGCGTTCACGCGGCCAATCGAGCGATGCACCAAGCCGGCGCAATTGCCGCGTGATGGTGCCGCCCGATTCCGCCTTCCATTCCCAAACGCGCTTCAGAAAAGCCTCGCGCCCCATGCTGCGGCGGTCTGGTTGCTTTTGTTCCGCGAGTAGGCGTTCCACCACCATTTGAGTCGCAATGCCGGCATGGTCCGTGCCCGGCTGCCACAGGGCATCGCGCCCCTGCATGCGCCGCCAGCGGATCAGCACATCCTGCAAGGTATTATCCAGCGCATGGCCGATATGCAGGCTGCCGGTCACATTCGGCGGCGGGATCATGATGGTGAAGGGGCGGGCTGGGCTTTCCGGACGGGCGGAAAAAGCGCCTGACGCTTCCCAGCCTTCGTAAAGGCGGGGTTCAATCGCGGCGGGGTCAAAAACCTTGTCGAGCATGCTGCTTCCCTTCCCCGCCCCGGCGCGTTACGTCAAGGGCAAGCGCGTGTTCTAAGTCATAACACGCTGCAAAACATCAAAGCTTCGGGAAGCCGCCATGCTCCATCGCCGCGCCGTGATCGCCAGCCTATCCGGGCTTTGCCTTGCCACGCCGGCCCTTGCCCAGGCGCCCGCTTGGCCGAATGGGCCCATCCGCATCATCGCCCCCTTCCCGCCAGGCGGCAGCGTAGACACCATTACGCGCTTGCTCCAGCCGCGGCTTACGGCAGAACTCGGCGTGCCGGTGGTGGTGGAAAATCGCCCCGGCGCTTCAGGGGCGCTCGGCACCCAGGCAGCGGCGCGGGCGACAGCCGATGGCAATAGCTGGGTCATGGTATTCGATACCCATGCGGTGAACCCCTTTCTGATCCCCAATCTTGGGTTTGATACGGAACGGGATTTCGCGCCGATCATGCTGATTGGCACCGCACCCATGATCATCACGACGCATAATTCGCGCCCCTGGCAGAATCTGCGGGAAGTGATCGCGGCGGCCAAGGAAAAGCCCGATACGCTGACCTATGGGTCCATCGGCAATGGCAGCCTTTCCCATCTGACGATGACGCTGATGCAAAAGGCCGGCGATTTCCGGGTGGTGCATGTGCCCTATCGCGGTGGTGGCCCGATGAGTGCCGCAGCGGCTGCCGGCGAATTGGATATGCCCATGGCGACCAATGCCGGGCTTGGCGGCCAGGTGGGGCGCACGCTGCGCCCGCTCGCGCAAACCGGCGCCCGGCGTTCGGCGCTATTTCCTGATTTGCCGACGGTGGCGGAACAGGGCCTGCCCGGGATAGATGCCCTGGCATGGTGGGGCCTGCTGGCGCCGGCGCGGGTGCCTGAGGCGATCCAGCGGCGCTTTCACGCGGCCCTGGTCAAGGCTTTGGCCGAACCCGAATTGCGCGCCCGGTTGACCGGGCCTTTGGGGATTGATGTGGTGGGTTCAACGCCAGAGGAGTTCGGCCGCTTCCTTCAGGCGCAAATGGCACTTTGGGGCCGTGTGGTGCGGGACAACAACATCAGATCGGAATAGGCACCCTGATCACGTCAAGCCGCGATTGACGACCCGTTCGATTTCGGCGCGCACCAAGCGTTCCACCAAGGGCGGCAGATGCATGTCGAGCCAATCCTTCAGGATCGGGCGGATTTCTTCGCGCACCAAATCCTCAATGCTCGGCCCGCCGCGATAGACCTGGGACCCGCGCTCGGAGCTCACGGCCCGCAGCAAGGAACCAACAGAGGCCGCAGCCGCAGCGGCAGCGGCTGGGGCAATAAGGCCCGAGGCATCATCCATCCCCATGCGTGGCGCTGAAGCCGCCTGATTCGGCGGTGACACGAGCATGTCGGAGGTCAAATCAAGGGGTTCCGGCCCTGACCGCGCCGCGGGTGGCGGTGGCGCAATCGGCGGCGGGGCGAATTCGGGTGCAGCCGCCCTGGGCGGTGGTAAGGCCTCAGGCTCCTCAGCGTCTGGTGCTTCGGGCGCGGTGGCTTCCACACCCTCTGGCGGCTGGGCCGCTGCCTCATCCTCGTTGAGGATGCGGCGGATGGACGCCAGGATATCATCCATGGATTGATCCTGTCCCCCGGCGGGGGGCGGGGCGGTGCCGCTCATGGTGTTCCTCTCGGGCGCGTCTGGGGCGCCGTGGAAGTAATGGCGGCCGCTGGGCGGACCGCAACATCACTGTAATCGCCAGTTCCAACCCAAAGGTTACGAACCGCCTGATGATAGGCCTTCGGGTCGTAAAGCTGCACGGGCAGCCCAAGGTCCTGCGCCGTGAGGCGACCAATCGTGGCGGTCAATGA
>CAMCHA010000100.1 GCA_945874515.1 Asaia bogorensis | reverse complement strand
ATCAGCCGCGCCGCATTCTGTTCTGCACGCAGCATGCGGCTGATGGTCAAAAACCCAGCATAGGTCATGGTGCCGAGAAACGCCCAAGCATAGGCATGCCATGGGATCGTCGCGGAAGGTCCGCGTAATGTCAGCGCAGGAAACATCGCTACCATGACGCCAAGAAACCCCACGGCAGACCAGAACCAGACAGCGCTGCCATTCTTTTCGCCAAGTACCAAGGTGGCCAGCAGCAGGATGAAGAAGGGCGCGGTAAAATAAACCAGATAACCTTCGGCCAAAGGAATGTCCCGGAACGCCAGGAAGAAACCATAGGCGGAACCCGCCATGCACATTGCCCGCAGCAAATGCAGCCCAGGGCGCGCGGTTGCAATCGGCCCGCCTGCGCCGCGCCAAACCAGGCGCAGCATCCCAAGCAGTATCAGCAGCGCGCCGTAACGAATAACCAGCACCTGATCCGCGCCATACCGCCCGGCCAGCAGCTTCGAATTGGCGTCGAGCAGCGCAAAAAGCGCCATGGCCCCCACCAGCAGCAGCGGCCCCTTGAAGCTTGTCATGTGATCCCGGACTGGCGTTGCGCCGAAAAAGCTTCGACCGCCGCCTTCTCGCCCCACGATCAGGGGGCGTCAAGCACGTAAGACCCGATGGTCAAGACGTTGCGAACAACGCCAGGATATCAGCAAGCTGTGTGCCGCCAAGCAGGATGACATCATCGCCATCGCCCGCTTCAATATGATCCCCAGGCCCATCGCTGATCAGCAGATCATCGCCGGCGCCACCGAAAAGACTATCGTTGCCTGCACCGCCATTCAGCGTATCGGCCCCCGCATTTCCGAAGAACAGATTATTGCCGGTATCGCCAAAGAAGTTATCCGCCCCTTGCCCGCCAGCAGCACCTTCAATGCCAAATAACGTATCCGTACCCATATCGCTGCCTGAGATTGTGCCAGCAGCAAGATTGAAGGAAATGGCGCCACTGGCGCTGCCATAGTCGGTGATATCCAAACCCTCGCCACCGCTCAGGCTATCATCACCCGTGCCGCCATCCAGACTGTCATTTCCTGCGCCGCCATCCAGCGTGTCACCGTCAGCATTACCGGCGAGCATATTGTCGCCAGCGTTTCCAAGCATGTTATCCGCACCATCACCGCCGATCGCTGCTTCAATGACCACGCCACGCGCAATGGCAATGTTGTTCGTCAGGCCGCCAATGGAAGAAAAGGCTTCGGCATTTAGATTGATGATTTGGTTTGCGCCATAACCCGAAGCGTCCAGTGTGTCGGCCCCGCCCGTGTCATAGATGGTGAAGGCCGGAACCGTGGCGAAATTGGCGAAATCGTAAAGCGACCCGGCAGTCGCGTTGCGACCATAGACGCTATCTCCGGAATTAAATGTGGTATTCGCGCCATAGAGGTTTTGGGCCGCCAGGATATCGCCAAGGCTTGGTCCCATGACAAAGCGATAACTACCGAAATCAGCCTCTGCCTGATCAAAATAAGACATGACCGTGTAAGACCAGACATCATTCACATATAGATTATCCAGCCCATAACTCGCTGAACCATTATAAGGCCCGCCATGGCCAAGCCCCAAGGCATGCCCGACTTCATGCACATAGGTCTGGAACGAATAGCTATCGATCGTCGTGCCATAATTCGCGAGCCAGCTGGTGCTGACATTCACCCGCATGGAGGTAATAAGTCCATTGGACCAGGTGCCGCCCGCAAAAGCGCCTGATTCATTATCGTCAAACGGAATATCACCGCCTGATGTGACTTCCTCGAACACAAGATTGGTGACATTGGCCCAGGTCTGGAAGGCCGCACGCGCCAGCGTCTGGCCCGCAGCCGTAAGAGCTGTCACATTGTAGGTAATAACATTATCGCCACTGGTATCCCAACGATGACCGCCACTATTCCAAAACCCAGTCGTCAGAAAATCGGCGATTTGATCAAGGCTATAGGCCGGCATCGTGAATTCACTGATGGCGAGCCGATAGCCGCCCACGTAATCCTCATTCCAGGCTCCGACATCAAGGAAATAAAGCCCGCTTGACGGAGCAATCCAATTCAAAAGGGAATCGCGTCCAGGCCCACCATCATCGTCCTGCTTCAGCAAATTGCCACTGGAATCACGCAAGTAAATATAAGGGTCTTCAAGCGACACATAATCCGAAAAAGCGAGGCCATCCAAGGTTATACGGTAGCGCGTTCCCGCCACTAACTGCACAGCATACCAATCGTGATCGGTTTTCGCTTCCAAAACACCGTCGAGCGGCGCACCAACCGCAATCGAGAAACTGGTGGAGGCATCGCCCGGGACATCCACCACCGCATTTGTGGGTGCAGGGTCAGGCGTGGTGGTGGCGGCCATCGGCTTCCAGCCTTCCTGGCATGCTGCGCAGGCGCAACCAAAGGAAGCGGCATCACCTGATTGGGCGGCAAGACAGGCGAAACGCGTCACGGCTCCTCACTAAATCTTAAAGTACAGCGTGAATCAAAAGCTACAATTGCCTTGGCAGGAATGAAAGCATTATTTCCCTATGCGTCTGGGGGCCAAGCGCCCTTCCGCCACCAACCCCTTTGGGCTTCCACCGCAACGCAGTCCAGGGCAGAAGGGCGCCATGACACCCGCCATCGCCTCCGCCGCCATGCCGCTCATGCGCGGCATGGATGCCGAAACCGCCCATGGTATCGCGCTGCGAGCGCTTTCCCTTGGCCTTGCCGGCCAGAATCGCGGTGCGGATCATCCAAGCCTGGCGACGGAAGTGGCGGGCCTTCGCTTCCGCAACCCGCTTGGCCTCGCTGCCGGTTTTGATAAGAATGCGGAAGCCGTCCTGCCGCTGCTGCGCCTGGGCTTCGGTTTCATGGAAGCCGGCACGGTCACCCCGCGCCCACAGGCAGGCAATCCGCGCCCGAGATTATTCCGCCTGACCGAAGACCAGGCCGTGATCAACCGCATGGGCTTCAATAATGCTGGGCTCGATGCCTATCTCGCGCGGCTGAGGCGCTTGCCGCGGCCGCTCCCCGGGATTTTCGGTGCGAATATCGGAATCAACAAGGAAGGCGCCGATCCGGAACGCGATTACCCGGCGCTTTACGAGGCCCTGGCCCCTTACGCCGATTACGTAACCGTCAATGTCTCCTCCCCCAATACGCCGGGTTTGCGCGATTTGCAGGGGGAAGAACGGCTCGCCTCGATCCTGGCCGCCATCAATGCGCGCCGCGCTGCGCTGCCAAAGCGCCCGCCTTTGCTGGTGAAGATCGCGCCTGATCTGGCCGATGATGCGCTCGGCCCCATTGTGGAGACCTGTGTGGCGCAGGGCATTGCCGGGTTGATCATTTCCAACACCACCATCACGCGCCCGCCTTCGCTCCAATCGCCCCTGAAGGACCAGGCCGGCGGGCTTTCTGGTGCGCCGCTTTTCACGCTTTCCACTGAGATGCTGCAGCGCTGCTACCATCTGGCACAAGGGCGCATTGCGCTGATTGGTGTGGGCGGCATTGCCAGCGCGGAACAAGCCTATGCTAAAATCCGCGCCGGCGCTGCGCTGGTGCAGCTTTATTCCGGCTTCGCCTATGCCGGGCCCGTTTTGGTGCGGCAGATTCTCGATGGCCTCGCGGCGCTTCTTGCGCGTGATGGCTTTACCTCAGTCGCCGATGCTGTCGGCAAGGATGCGTGATGCAGATTCTTGAAGGTATTGCTAACATTGCTGACCGCTATGACGGCTATGTGCTGGATCTTTGGGGCGTGGTGCATGATGGGCGCAAACCCTATCCCGGCGTGCCGGAAGCGCTGGCGGCGTTAAAGGCGCGCGGCAAGCGCATTGTCTTTCTGACCAATGCGCCGCGCCGTGCCTGGTTTGTGCAAGGCATGCTGGACCGCATGGGGCTCGATCGCGGGCTTTATGATGGCATCATGTCCTCGGGCGAGGCTTCCTGGCGGCTGATGAAGGAACGCAAGCATCCTTGGTTTGCGCGGCTTGGGCAGCGCGTGATGCATATTGGCCCGGAACGAGACCTTTCCGTGATCGAGGAGGGCGCCGCCGAGATCGTGACAGACCCGACCAAGGCGGATTTCCTGCTCAATACCGGCCCGGATGCGGATGGCGGCGGCGGCACGACAAGTGCGGAACCTTATCGCGCGGCCTTGCGCGCCTGTTTCGATGCGGGCTTGCCGATGCTGTGCGTCAATCCTGATCGGCATGTGATGGTGGCAGGCGAGAAGTGGATCTGCGCCGGTGCTTTGGCCGATCTGTATCGCGAATTCGGCGGCGATGTGCTGGAAATCGGCAAGCCTGATCCGGCGATTTACGAACCGGTGATGGAATTGCTGGGACCGATCCCCAAAGCCCGCGTGTTGGCCATTGGTGATAGCCCGCATACGGATTTGGCCGGCGCGCAGGCCGTGGGCATTGACGCGCTTTGGGCGCTGACCGGCCTGGCCGGCGAAGCCCATGGCGCGGACCCGAGCGGCGAGGCGCTTGCCGCCGCTGCGGCAGCGGAAAAAGTGTCGCCGCTTGCGGCGTTACGCAGTCTGCGCTGGTAGGGTTTATCCCCGCCGCGCCAGCGCCGCTTCCAGCGTGTTTTCCAACAGGCAGGCAATGGTCATGGGGCCAACGCCGCCGGGCACGGGCGTAATGGCGCCAGCATGGCCCACCGCCTCGGCATAGGCCACATCGCCCACCAGCTTGCCATCGGCAAGGCGATTGATGCCGACATCAATCACCACCGCACCCGGGGCAATCCAATCCCCGCGCACCATCTCTGCCCGGCCAGCCGCCGCCACCAAAATTTCCGCCCGACGGCATTCCGCCGGCAGATCCCGCGTGCGGGAATGGGCAATCGTCACTGTGCAATCAGCCCCCAAAAGCAATTGCGCCATGGGCCGCCCAACAATCTGCGAACGCCCCAGCACCAAGGCCCGCGCGCCCCGCAGCGTCACGCCGGCTTCCGCCAGCAGATGCATCACGCCGCGCGGCGTACACGGCACCAAGCCAGGCTCCCCCGCCGCCAGCCGCCCGGCATTCAGCGGGTGAAAGCCATCCACATCCTTGCGCGGGTCCACCGCGGCAATCGCGGCTTCTGCCCGGATATGGGCGGGCAGGGGAAGCTGCACCAGAATGCCATCCACGGCCGGGTCAGCATTCAGCCGCGTGATTTCCGCGAGCAAATCAGCTTCGGTGGTCGTCTCCGGCAAATGAATAGTGGCGCTGTCAAAGCCGGCCTCAGCCGCCGCGCGGTCCTTGTTGCGGACATAAACGCCACTCGCGGGGTCTTCACCCACGCGCACTACGCGCAGGCCAGGCTTGAAGGGGAGTGTGGCGATGCGCGCGGCAAGGTCAGCCCGCAGCCGGGCGCCAAGCGCCTTGCCATCAAGAATGCGTGCGGTCATACCAAAGCCTCCATCCCTGGAATGGGAAGCGCAGTTGCGCCCGGGATGCCGAGCGTCTTTTCCCGAGCTGTGGCGCCGTCATCGGCCAAGGCTACTGCCAAGTAGGCCGAACTGAATTTCCGCCAGCAGAATGCGCCCCGCTTGCAGCAGCAGAATCAGCACCACGGGCGAGAGATCAATGCCGCCCAGATTGGGCAGAAAACGCCTGATGGGCCTGAGCGCTGGTTCGGTCAGCCGATGGAAGAAATCGGCAATCGCCCAGACCGCGCGGTTGCGCGTATCCAGCACATTGAAGGAAATCAGCAGGGACACGATGGCCCCGATAATCAGCGCCCAGACGAAAAGACTGAGAGCAGAATCAATCAACCAGAATAATGCGTGCATGAAGCCTCCTGCCTCTTCCAAGCGCTGCCGCGCAGCTTCGCAGCCCGGAAGGATTAGCCCCTATATCTTGAAGAAGGGTTCAGGCTGCAAGACCTCTGTCGCAGAAGGATTTTTGGTGTGACCTATCGCCCTTTGGCGCTGCCTTGACTTTACCTTCAGCCTGGGGCACTCACCGCCGCCTTGGTGTGGGGCTGTAGCTCAGTTGGGAGAGCGCGTCGTTCGCAATGACGAGGTCAGCGGTTCGATCCCGCTCAGCTCCACCAAGCTCCCCAGACATCCCGATAACGCAAAAAGCCCAGCACAGGCCGGGCTTTTTTGACGCGATTGCACTTAGACCGGTGTCGACGGGCCGAAAATGCCTGACCGCGACTGCTGTGCCGCGGCCGCGATGACGGACCTAGTCCTACTTGCGCGCGCCAATGCCGGCGAAGCGCTTGTTGAACTTCGCAATCTGGCCGCCCGTATCAATGATACGCTGCTGGCCGGTCCAGGCCGGGTGCGACTTCGGATCAATGTCCAAGCGGATGGTATCACCCGGCTTGCCGTAGCAGGAACGGGTCTTGTACTCGGTCCCGTCGGTCATGATGATGTTGATCTCATGATACGCGGGATGGATATCGGACTTCATGGCACATGCTCACAAAAATGGGCCGCCGATGCCGACCGGCCGCCAGGGAGCGGGCGCTATAGGGGATCAGCACCGCCCACGCAAGCTAGCGATTGACCCAAGCCGCGCTAGGGGCCAAGGGTTCGGCCCCAGAATCGCAAAGGTCCGCCGCGCGTGAGCCTCAATATCCTCTCCATCCAATCCTGGGTCGCCTATGGCCATGTCGGCAATGCCAGCGCCATGTTCCCGCTGCAGCGCCTGGGGGCGGAGGTTTGGGGGGTGCATACGGTGCAATTCTCCAACCACACCGGCTATGGCGCCTGGCGCGGCCAGGTTTTTGGCGCTGATTTGATCCGGGAATGCGTGGTAGGGATTGAAGAACGCGGCGTGCTGCCAAGCTGTGACGCGGTGCTTTCGGGCTATTTGGGCTCGGCCGAGATCGGTGCCGCGGTGCGCGATGCGGCGCTTTTGGTGAAAGCGGCCAACCCAAAGGCGCTTTGGTGCTGCGATCCGGTGATTGGCGATACCGGGCGCGGCGTTTTTGTGCGCCCCGGCATTCCGGAATTCCTGCGCGACCAGGCGCTGCCGGCGGCCGATATCGCCACCCCCAATCAATTCGAATTGGAATGGCTGACCGGGCAGGCGATCACCAGCCTGGATACGGCCAAAGCCGCCATCACGGCGTTGCAGGCCAAGGGGCCGCGGATTGTGCTGCTGACATCCCTTCGCACTGAAGCGACTGGGGGGCATGAGATTGAAATGCTCGCGGCTGAGGGGGGCGGGTTCTGGCGGCTGCGTACGCCCATGCTGCCGCTATCGGTGAATGGCGCCGGCGATGCGATTGCCGCGCTTTTCCTGTTTCATCGCATGAAAAGCGGTGCGGTCGCGCCAGCCCTTGAAGCGGCTGCTTCCAGCATATTCGGCCTGCTGAGCCAGACGCTCGCGGCTGGTGCACGGGAATTGCAGGTGGTTGCGGCGCAGTCCGAAATCACCGCGCCGACAATGCGTTTTACGGCTGAGGCGTGCTGAGGCGCTGCGTTCAATTCACTATCGTCTTTCGCAAAGTTTAGCCCCGGCCCGTATTTGCCAAAATGCCTGTCTCTCGGGCGATGGCCAGAACAGCGTCGGCGGGAACGCCTGCCCAAGTTGCGGCATCTGGTGCCGGTACTGCGGCGAGCCAATCGCCCGCGATACGATAGCCGAGCGTATAGCCAAGCCAGCGCGGAAGGCGCGCATCCTGGCCGTAGAACCAAGTGGCATGGTTATAGTCAGATGAGGACAGCAAAGCGTCATTGGGAAGATGCGCGCGCAGGGTTGCCTCATCCATGGCGCTTTCCCAGGGCTCGGGGGCGGTGCCAAACAGGTGTTCAACGAAACGGCCAGCCAAGCCTTCACTTACCAAGGCTTCACCGAGGGTCGCGCCATAGCCAATGGCGACGTTGCGCATGCAATGATGCGCTTCATGCGCAACCTGACG
>CAMCHA010000099.1 GCA_945874515.1 Asaia bogorensis | reverse complement strand
ATTGGCCTGTCGTCTGGGGAGCCGGATTTCGACACCCCACGCAACGTGAAAGACGCGGCGATTGCGGCGATTGAACGGGGCGAGACGAAATACACCGATGTGGCCGGCACGCTGGAACTCCGCCAGGCAATATGCACCAAGTTCAAGCGTGATTCCGGCATTGAGTATAAGCCCGAGGAAATCCTGGTCGCCACCGGTGGCAAGCAAGTAATCTTTGATGCGTTGGTTGCGACGATCAATCCGGGTGATGAGGCAATCATCCCCGCTCCCTGCTGGGTTTCCTACCCGGATATTGTGGCGCTGGCGGAAGGCACGCCGGTGATCGTGCAATGCGGCCAAAATTCTGGCTTCAAAATGACCGGTGAGCAGCTGGAAGCCGCGATCACGCCCAAGACCAAGTGGCTGATCTTGAACAACCCCTGCAACCCAACCGGCGCTGCCTATAACGCCGCGGAGATCAAGGCGCTGACGGATGTGCTGATGCGCCATCCGCATGTTTGGGTCTTCACTGACGATATCTACGAAAAGCTGGCCTATGATGGCTTCAAGCCGGCGACGGTGCTGGAAGTGGAACCGCGCCTGAAGGACCGCACAGTCACCATGAACGGCTGTTCGAAAGCCTATGCAATGACCGGCTGGCGCATTGGCTTTGCCGGCGCGCCGATTACGCTGATCAAGGCGATGGACAAGCTGCAAAGCCAGTCAACCTCCAACACGTCTTCCGTATCTCAGGCGGCGGCGGTGGAAGCGCTGACCGGGCAGCAGGACAGCATTGAGGATATGCGCAAGGTCTATGAACGCCGGCGCAATATGGTGGTGGATATGCTGAACGCGGCGCCAGGGCTGCGCTGCCACAAGCCGGAAGGCGCGTTTTATGTTTTCCCGGATATGCGTGGCTGCATCGGCAAAACTACGGCGGGTGGAAAGAAGATTACAACCGATGAGGATTTCACCATCGCGCTTTTGGAAGAAACCGGCGTCGCCACGGTGCATGGCGCCGCCTTCCTGAGCCCGGGGCATTTCCGCATTTCCTATGCAACGTCGGATGAAGCGCTGCGCGAAGCCTGCACACGCATTCAGAAATTCTGCGCGGGAATGAAGTGAGACCGGATTTCCGCCTGCGCCCCGTCTCGGAGGCGGATTTCGAATGTCTGCTGTCGCTGAGCATCCGCGTGTTGCGCGCGGATCTCGAACGCCTTGGCCGCTTCTGGCCGGAGCTTCGGCGCGAGCGGTTTCGAGCCATTTTCAAGCCTGCCACACTTTCGGCGATTGAGGTGGCGGGAGACTGCGCCGGTTGTATCGGCGCTGAACCGCATTCGGATCATCTGCATATTCATGCCTTTTACGTAGAGCCTGACTTTCAGGGATGCGGTCTTGGGGCGGCGGTGCTGGCGCAATTGACGGGGCGATACCCCGGCCTGCCCGTCAGGATCGAGGTGCTTAAGGGAAGCACTGCCTTGGGCTTTTGGCAGCGGCAAGGTTTTGGCAAACCGGTCGAACAGGAATTCGACCTTTTGCTGGAACGGCCAGCGACGCTTGGCGAAGCCGCAGGAGCGCCGTCATCTAAATCTTTCTTCAATAGGAATGCTTCTCGATGCCCGCCCTTGCCGAACGTTTGAACCGCGTTTCCATCTCCGCTTCCGTCATCATGACGATCAAGGCACGCGAATTAGCCGCGCAGGGGATCAAGGTGGTCAGCCTAGCTTCGGGCGAGCCGGATTTCCCAACCCCGCCACATGCGATTGAAGCGGCGCATCAGGCCGCGCTGGCGGGTGATACCAAATACCCGCCGCAGGATGGCACCAAGCGCTTGAAGGAAGCGGTGCAGCGGAAATTCAAGCGCGACAATAACCTCGATTACGCGCTTGATGAGATCATGGTCACCAATGGTGGCAAGCAAAGCATCTTCAACGCCTTCATGGCGACGATTGATCCGGGTGATGAGGTGCTGATCCCTGCCCCCTTCTGGAGTTCCTATTCGGAAATGGCGAAGGTTGCGGGCGGCGTGCCGGTCACCATCAATTGCCCGCAGAATAACGGCTTCAAGCTGCGGCCCGAGGATTTGGATGCCGCCATTACGCCCAAGACCAAATGGGTGATGATCAATTTCCCGAATAATCCAACGGGTGCGGCATGTTCGCGCGCGGAAATGCAGGCGATTGCCGCGGTGCTGATGAAGCACCCGCATGTCTGGGTCATGACCGATGATATGTATGAACACCTGATCTATGACGGGTTTGAATTCTGCACGATTGCCGATGTTGAACCGCGCCTGAAGGACCGGACACTGACGGTGAATGGTGCGTCCAAGACCTATGCCATGACAGGCTGGCGCATCGGCTTTTGCGGCGGGCCCAAGGCGCTGATTAAGGGCATGATGAATATGCAGGGCCAGGCGACAGCGGGGGTTTCAACCATCTCCCAAGCTGCGGTGGCGGCGGCCTTGGATGGCCCGCAGGAAATTGTGCGCGAAAGGGCGGAAGAATATCGCCAGCGCCGCGATCTGGTGGTGGAAATGCTGAATGCGGCGCCGGGTATTTCCTGCCACAAGCCGGAAGGGGCGTTTTACGTTTTCCCGAATATTGCTGGCTGCATCGGCAAAACCAGCAAGGGCGGGCGCAAGATCGAAACCGACACGGATTTCGCCATGGCGCTGTTGGAAGAAAAATATGTCGCAACCGTGCAGGGCACGGCTTATGGCATGTCCCCCTATTTGCGGATTTCCTACGCGACCAATACGGAAAACCTGCGTGAGGCCTGCGGCCGCATTCAGGAATTCTGCCGCGAATTGAGTTGAACCTTCGATGCTGCGCGCGGGGCGCGATTCGGACGCGGCGGGCTTCATAACGCTGATCCGCGATTGCTGGGCGGAATATCCGGGCTGCGTCTTTGATCTGGATGGGGAGCTGCCGGAGCTTCGCGCGCTCGCAAGCTATTTCGCTGCACAAAATGGCGCGCTGTGGGTGGCCGAAGTTGCGGGCGCGGTGGTTGGCATGGCCGCCGTGCATCCTCTGCCTGGCACGCCGGATTGGGAAGTTTGCCGCGTCTATGTCGCGGCCAGCCAGCGCGGCACGGGCTTGGCTGTGGCGCTAATGGAAGCGGCGGAAGCCCATGCGCGCGCTGCGGGGGCGGAGGTGATCCGGCTTTGGTCCGATACACGCTTCACCCGCGCGCATACATTCTACGCCAAGCTTGGCTATGTGCGGCAGGGGCCGATCCGCGTTTTGAATGATCTATCGAATTCGCTCGAATTTCCCTTTATCAAGCCGGCGCGCGGTGTCGCGGCGCAGGCGCTTGATGCCTCGGCCGCCGAACATGCCGAAAGGCCCTTGGCGGATATCCTGATTGCCTGTGTCGCCGCCGGCGCTTCTGTTTCTTTCCTGCCGCCTTTGAGTGCCGAGGCAGCGCAGGGATTTTGGCGGCGCAGCCTTGCTGATATCGCGCTTGACCGCAAAGCCATCTGGGTCGCTTGGGCGGATAGCGTGCTGGTCGGCACGGTCACGCTTGATCTGGCGACACCGCCCAATCAGCCGCACCGCGCGGAAGTGGCGAAGCTTTTGGTGCATCCTGCAGCCCGGCGGCGGGGCGTCGCGCAGGCGCTGATGGCGGCTTTGGAAGCGGAGGCGGCGCAGCGCGGGCGGCGCTTGCTGACACTGGACACCCGCGCTGATGATGCTGGTGAGGCGCTTTATCGCGGCCTTGGGTGGCGCGAAGCCGGGCGCATTCCGGGCTATGCGCTGAATGCGGATGGCAGCGCCTCGGCGACCGTGCTCTTCTACAAGCAGGTAGGTGGCACATGATTTCGGCGGATTGGTGCCGCATGATGGCGGCCTATAATTCTGAGATGAATCGCAGGCTTTACACTGCCGCTGACGGGCTGGATGCCAGCGCGCGGCAGGCAGATGGCGGCGCCTTTTGGGGCAGCATTCAGGGCACGCTCTGCCATTTGGTCTGGGGCGATACCACCTGGATGAGCCGCTTTGACGCTTGGGAAAAACCCAGCGTCGGCATGCAGCAAAGCCCCGTGATGATCACGGATTGGGCTGAGTTGAAGTCTCGCCGCGCGTCCGCGGATGCGAAGATTGAAGCCTGGGCGGGAAGCCTGACGCCCGAACGCCTGGCTGGGCCGCTTATCTGGTATTCGGGCATTGCCGGGCGGGAAATGCGCATGCCCTATTGGATCACCGTTGGGCATTTCTTCAATCACCAGACGCATCATCGCGGTCAGGCGCATGCGCTGCTGACGCGCGCGGGGGCGGCCCCGGGTGATACGGATTTGCCTTGGGTGCTGGATTTGCCGGCGCTTGGGGTTAATTGATTTTCGCAGCGGGCTTGGCTGTGCGCGCCGATAGGGCGGCAAGAAAGGCCCCTAGGCTGATCGCCACCGCGCCAAGCATTTCGAATACACTCGGCACTTCGCCCAGAATAAAGAAAGCCAGCGAAAAACTCGCGACCGGCAACAGCGCAAGACTCATGGCTGTCGCGGGTGCGCCGAGCAGCATGGTCGAACGCCCGAGCGAGAAGATGGTCAAGGCGCCCATCAACACGCCCTGATAGAAGCCCTGAAATAGTAAATCAGAGACTGGGATTTGCGTGAGCTTCGATGAATCCCAAAAGAACCAAATGAAGAACGGGAAATAGATCAGCATGGAATAGACGCTGAGCAAGGCTGCACCCTGCAAGGCGGAAAGCCCGGAACGGCGCATCCGTAGCAGATAAACCGAACCCATCATGCCAGCGCAGACAAACAGAATATCGCCCTTCCAGTAATCCTGATGGATGCTGGTGAGGCTAACGCCCCCAATGGCAAGCGCACCAAGAGTGATGCAGGCAAGCCCCAGCTTGCGCAGACGTGAAATCGCCTCGCCCAAAAAATAAAAGCAGAGCAGGCTGGTAAACAGCGGCATGAGACCGGTGGAAAGCGTCAAATGCCCAGCCGGCGCAAGGGCGAGACCCTTTGCCGTCAACATCGCGAGCGGCGCGCCTTGCAGCAGGGCGAACCAAAGGCCCTCAAGCCACGCATGGCGCGGCATGGAACCAGCAAGCCGGAGCAGCACCGGCAGCAGGATCAGCCCGCCAATGCCATAGCGCAGCAGAACAATATCAGCGGGGGTGACCGATTCGGTGACCGCAAGCCGTGTAAAGGCGGGCCAGGCCGACCAGACAATGACCGTGAGCGACGCCCATAAGGTGCCGTGAAGAATAGTATTTGTCTTGGGCTTTGCCGTATCGCTTTGGACATGGGCTGACACGCGGGCTTCCGATCACGCGCGAGAAAAGCGGCGGGGCATGATTTCAGCCCTTCGGCACCCCGGCCAATTCAAGGCCGCGCGCATAGTTTTCGCGATCTTCTTGCCGGGCCAGGGGGTAGGTGCGTATGAAATGCTCAATGGTGAAATGCGGTTCCAGGGCAAGCAGTTTTTGGACATAGGGTGCCGCTTCATCCCGTCGGCCGAGATGGCCTAGTGCGGCGAGGAGGTGCTTATACCCGTTGGAGAAGTTGGGGCATGCCCGTACAGCACGCTTACCGTAGCGATAAGCGGCTTCGTAATTGCCTTTAAGGACGTGGGTGGTTGTGTAAATTGTATCGCCGAAATAGGCGTTTGGATCAAAGCTCGATAGCGCAGTATAGCGTTCCAGATGCTGCAGCGCTGAGTCAGAATCTCCCACATAGTTGCAGGTCGCAGCACTCATCGCCCAGGCGAAGGTGATGTTTGGGTTAAGCCGCAGTGCGGTACGGAAATAGTGTTGGGCTAATTCAAAATCCTTTTCGAAAAAAGCGCACATATGTCCGCAAATGGCATACGCTTCTGCGTTCTCGGGATCATTCCTGATGGCTCGGAAGGCTAATTCTTGGGCTTTTTCAAGGCTTGCCTGCGGGTCATCAGCCCATCCTTGACCGGTATGAAACCCGTACCAAAATGCTTTCCAAGCCGCTGCTTTTGCGTTCTCGGGGTCAATTCGAAGGGCTTCACTCAGTAACTCGCCGGCCCTTTCGAAAGGGCCGCGCTGCATCGCAAAAAACAATGGTAAGGCCTGAAGTACCAAGCTGGTCGCCCCCGAGCGTCTCGGTGCAGCTTGTTGCCCCTCAATAAAGAGTATCGCAGGATCAATCCGCGCAACCACCGGTGCCACCACACGATCATGGAGCTGATCCATCATATCGGTCGCAAGTTCGAAACGATCACTCCAGACTGGCCGGATATCCTGGCCTATATCCAGAAGCCGAATACTAATGCTTACCTTGTCTGCGCCACTGATCAGATTGCCCTCAACCGCATAATGCCAGCCTTTTCCACGAAGAAAGTCCTCATCCCATTGCCCAATTTGAGCCTGAGGTGTGAGTGCAGCGACCACATCAAACCAGCGAAACCGCGCAAGGGCTGAGGCGATTTCCTGGCTCAGAGAAAAAGCCAATTGCGCATTATCCGTACCGGCTGCCTGAAAGGGGATGACCCCAATACGCAATCGGGACGCTGCAGGTGCAGATGCGGCAGCGCCGGGGCGGGGTTCAGCATGGTTTGGGGAACCAAGGCCTGGTTCAATCTTCTGCCGCGCAGGTGCCGACCGCAGCCTATCGTAAAGCGCCCTGGATTCGGCTGAAGGCTCTACCTCCAATCTGCTGCGCATGGCCATGCGGCAGCGTTCGAATTCGCGCAGCGCCTGGGCTTTTTCACCAAGGTCAGCAAGTGCCGTCATCAGGATCCGGCTGGCCCCTTCATGTGTCGGGTCGCAGGCAATAATGCGGCGCGCAAGGCCAGCGCGGCGTTCGGCCGGAACATCGGCCTTCGCGATCTGGTGCAGTTCCTCGTCAAAAACCCCGGTGATTTCGGTCGCGAAGCGCGCGCGTTCCATCAGCAGCCATTCGTCAAAGGCTTCCGATATCCCGTTCAAATCTTCCAGCAATTCCCCTTCGCAAAGGGCCGCCAAATCGGTCCTGAGCAGATTGGCAGGGTGCGGCCCGGCCAGAATGGCAGCAGAATCCACCCAGCAGACCCGCTGATTGAGCCGCACCATTTCGGCATCGGTTTCAAGAATTTCATCCGCGAGCGGCCCGAAGGCCAGCAACAGCTCCCGCAGGGATTGCCTAAGGCTGGCGCGGGCCTGATGGTCGGGCACCCGGTCCCAGAGCAGACAGGCTATTTTGGCCCTTGGCACCCGCTGCCCGGCATGCAGGCAAAGATATCCCAGAATGGCGCGCGCCTTGCGGCCCCGGGGCACCAAATCCTCGCCAAGATAGCTAATGGCACGCAGCGCGCCGAGAAGATGGATGCGAACAGCCGCCTGCCGGGCGCCGACATCCAGCGCCACAAGGTTGTTCTGATTGGCATTTTGTCGCGCCAATGCCTCACCCCCGAAATAAGTCCCTTAGGACGTCATATTGGGAATATTATTACCTATGGTTGTATAGGGCAAGCGTTATTTCACGCCCGGGAAGCGTTTTTTTAACGTCGCCATGATGTTCGCTTCACGGCCCTTTCACACCGGACCGTCATTCTGCAAAAAACCACCGCAAACCAGCGGCTCCACCTCAACCTCTGGTGGTTTTTTGGTCGGGGCCCCAAACGCAGGAGACGATAAAATGAGTGAAATGAACATTCAACAGCTTCCCTCCATGATGCCGGTCTCCCTGGTTGGGGCCGCCACCGCCGATACTGGCAAGGTTCGCTTCGGTGCTCTTGCGCCAAGCCTGCCGCCGGTGCGCATCTCCGCTGAAGCCGTCGCCGATACTGGCAAGGTTCGCTTCGGTGCTCTTGCTCCAAGCCTGCCGCCGGTGCGCGTCTCCGCTGAAGCCACCGCCGATACTGGCAAGGTTCGCTTCGGTGCTCTTGCGCCAAGCCTGCCGCCGGTGCGCATCTCCGCTGAAGCCGTCGCCGATGCCGGCAA
>CAMCHA010000098.1 GCA_945874515.1 Asaia bogorensis | reverse complement strand
GCAAGTGCGCCCGCCTTGATCAGCACCGGCGCGGTCTTGGCCGCCATGGCCGCATTGCGCGGCACGGCGACATCCATGAAGCCAACCCAGCGGAGTGGTTCAAACCCAGCCTGACCATCCCGCATCGCCAGCACCATGTCTCCGGCGCGGAGGTTTTCCACCGCGTCTTCGCCATTTGGCGTTACAATGCGCGTGCCTTCCGCGAAGCAGACCACCGTTTCCCAGCCCTGGGCGTAGATGGTGTCTGTCTGATCCCGATAAAGCGAGAAGCCGCCTTCTTCGCTCAGGAATGCCCAGTCTGACTCAAGGTCGAGCCTGTCAGTCCCGTCGCCGCCAATCAGCGTGTCATTGCCGGTATCAGACGCGCCACGAACGAAGGTTTCGTTCCCGAGGCCAAAATCCAGCCAGTCATTGCCGGTACCGCCGGAGAGACTATCAACCCCATCACCACCAAGGATGGTATTGGCGCCATTATCACCCACCAGCGTGTCGTTGTGGTCTGAACCGATCAGCCCTTCGATGCTGACCAGACCATCATTACCCGCGCCGCCTAAGGCGTTGCCATTGCCGCCGCCGGTAAGCTGCACATCAACACCCGCGGCTGCGCCGGCATAGCTCGCGAAGTCATTGCCATCGCCGCCCTCCAGAATGTCATCGCCTTCGCCGCCATCAAGAATATCATCGCCGTCCCCGGCAAGGATGGTATTTTTACCACCATCACCCGTCAGCGTATCGTTATGGATTGAACCGATCAGGCCTTCGATGCCGCTGAGACCATCATTACCCGCGCCGCCTGAGGCGTTGCCGGATAAGAGATTGGCGTCAACACCTGCGGAAGCATCAGCATAGATTGCGAAGTCATTGCCATCGCCGCCGATAAGGGTGTCATCGCCATTGCCGCCGACCAGCGTGTCTTCGCCGCCGCCGCCATCAAGGCTGTCGGCATTGTTGCCGCCATCGATACTATCATCACCCAGGGCGCCGAACACCGTATCATTCTGAGTACCGGTGGAAATCGTGTCATTACCGGCGCCATCAGCATCGAATTCAATGATGCTGTCAGGACCCCTAAGCGCATCCGTAATGATGGAATCCGAACCTGCGCCACCAAGGATGATGTCTACGCCGCTCGCATTTCCGTTAATACCGACGATGGTGTCTGCGCCATCGCCGCCAAGGATACTGTCTAATTGACTTCCGGTACCGGAGCGTTCGTTGGCCGTGATGAAATCATCGCCTTCGCCGCCAATGAGCGTATCATCACCGCCATCATCAAAGATGGTATCGTTACCATTTCCACCTAAGATCGAGTCGTCATTGTTATCTGCATAAATCGTGTCAGCACCGATTCCACCGTCCAACGTACTATTATTGTTACCGGAAGTAATGGTGTCATTGCCATCGTCGCCGAAGATAGAGTTGTTCCCGATACCGCCCAAAATACAATCATTGCCAAGGCCGCCGATGATTGTGTCATTGGCGCCGCCGGTGCTGATCGTGTCATTGTCGACGCCGCCATCAAGGCTGTCAGCGCCGGCGTCGGTCACCAGGTTATCGTTGCCGTCACCGCCAAGGACGGTGTTGTTGCCACTGCCAGCGTTCACGCTGTCATCACCGATGCCGGCATCAATGCTGTCATTGTTTGAGCCAGCGGTCAGCGTATCATTGCCGTCCCCGCCAAAGATCGTGTTGTTGCCACTGCTAGCGGTCACGCTGTCATCGCCGGTGCCGGCATCGATTCTGTCCTGGGCCGTGCCGCCGATCAGCGTATCATTGCCGCCCCCGCCAAGGACGGTGTTGTTGCCATTGCCAGCGTTCACCCTGTCAGCGTCATCACCCTCGCCCGCGTCAATCGAGTCACTGGCGGCGCCGCCAGTCAGCGTGTCACTGCCCGCGCCGCCGTCAATGGTTGCGGCGCCAGTGCCGCCCAGGAACCTGTCATTGCCCGCACCGAGCAGATAGGTTTCAAAGCCGGTGATGCTATCATTGCCAATGCCATCGAGCGTTGCGCGCTGTGATGCTGAATTAGTTACATCAATCGTGATGTCGCGCGTGACCAGGGAATAATCCAGAACGTCAACGTTGCCCCCGCCATCCAGGCTGTTATTGCCCGCATCATCGCCGCGGATGATGGTGTCATTGCCGCCCTCGCCAAGGCCCGTATTGTTCCCGGCGCCGCCGATCAGACTGTCATTGCCGGTGCCGCCAAGCAGCCGGTCATTGCCTTGGCCGCCATCCAGCGTGTCATCGCCCGCGCCACCAATCAGCGTGTCATTCCCAACTTCGCCCAGCAGCGTGTCATTGCCATTGCCGCCATCAATGCTGTCATTACCGTCAAGGCCGAATACGAGATCATTGCCGGAGTTATCGCGGCCAAAACCAGTAGGCCAAATATCATCGCCTGTGGTCAGTGTATCGTTGAAACCAGACATGGCAATTCTCCTGCAAGCTCGTCCGACAGTGCAATTGGATGTCGGGCGGCTTTGCCCAAGCATCCGAAACCGAGCCAAAGGACCCCCGCCAAGTTACGGAGGAAGCCTCACACTTAATCTTGCCAAGCTATTCGTACTGACAACCTGGCAAGCATGCATTGACACTGAATACTATCCTAGTCGCTTCCTCGTATAATATTGAATAAAAGACAAGTGCGAGTATTTGGAAAAACGAACAAGATGGACAATATTTAATTGTTTTGGCCTAAGTATAATTTCAATTATATCATGAAATTAGCAAATACAACCAGTGATTGTCTTTTGTTTGCGTCAAGCGTTTGAATTTCGCCTAGCCACACCCGCCGACATCGCGTCCGTCGCCGCTGTTTGGCTGGGTTCAAGAAGCGGCAGGCCACAGGCATCCTCAGTCGCCGCGCGATGATGCGCCATGCCGGCGCAACCAAGGGTGGCGCTTTCGGCGTTGACTGCCACCAGGCGGCCACCTGTCATCTAACGGGATGGTCGAAGCTCGACCGCGTGGCTTGCGTTATCGCACGGGGCGATGGCTCAGGCTGTGGTTCAAGGCGTGGGCGGCGCTCACCTTCTGCGTGCGGCCTTGGATTCCAAAGCGCCAACGACCAAGGCACGCCACCCTGAGTGATTGCTGGTCATTCGGATGTTTCCTGTCCCCGGAATTCCCCCGCGCACCACCGGCACCATGTTTGCTGGGCGGATTCACGCTTCCATTGGAAGCCGACAGTAGCGATGGGACCGCCGGCAACAGACGCGACGTGAAATCATGGCAAGATTTTCATTCCATTTGCCGGTTTTACCGGATATAGTCTCGCCATGGACGATATAGACCGGAATATCCTGCTGGAATTGCAAGGTAATGGCGCGGCGGGGCTTGCGGAACTCGCCAAGGTGGCGGGGCTTTCCGTCTCGGCCACCGCGGAACGCGTGAAACGCCTTGAAGAACGCGGCACAATCAGGGGCTGGCGGGCGGATTTGAACCCGGAAGCGGTGGGCTGCCCGCAACTCGCCTGGGTTTTTGTCATGCTGCAATCGGGCGCCGAACAAGGCTTTGTGTCCGCCATGTCGCAGGAAGAAGCGGTGCTGGAATGCCACGCGATTTCCGGGCGCTGGTCTTACCAGTTGAAGCTGCGCCTGCCGGATTTGGCGGCGGTGGATAGTTTCACCAATGCCACGCTGCGCGCCTTGCCTGGGGTGATGCGCACGGAAACCCTGGTGGGGCTGGTGACGCATAAGGAAACCAGCGCTCTCCCGATTGCTCCGGCGGATGAGGAAGAATAACCCCGGCGGCCCCAATAAGGCGTGGCGCGCATGAGCCGCCGCGCGCTTGAAATCACGCCCGAGCTTATGCTGCGCGCCTATGGCGCCGGGCTTTTTCCCATGGCGGAAGGGAGGGGCAGCAAGAAGCTCCATTGGTTGGACCCCGCGCTGCGCGGAATTCTGCCACTCGATCACAGATTCCATCTGCCGCGCCGGCTGCGGCGCACTGTGCTGTCTGACCGCTTTTCGGTGACCGCGGATCAGGATTTTGCCGGCGTTATCGCGGGTTGCGCTGAGCCCGCGCCAGGCCGCGCCGATACCTGGATCAATGACGAAATCGAAACGCTTTTCACCGCGCTGCATCGCATGAGTGCCGCCCATTCCGTCGAAGTCTGGCAGGATGGCGCGCTGGTCGGCGGGCTTTATGGCGTGCGGATCGGCGGCGCGTTTTTTGGGGAGAGCATGTTCTCCCGCACTACAGATGCGTCCAAGGTGGCGTTGGTGCAGCTTGTGGCGCGGCTCAGGCTTGGTGGCTTCACGCTATTGGACACCCAATTCCTGACCGCGCATCTGGCCCGCTTCGGCGCGGTGGAAGTCCCCAAGGGCGACTATAAGCGCCTGCTGGAAGCGGCGATTGCTGTGCCTGCGCAATGGCTGCCGGCCCCTGATCCCGCGCTACTGGAAGCAGAAATTCGCGCGATGAGCGTTTCAGCGCCGGATCAGCCCGCTCATGGGGCTTGACGCATCGGCGCTGTAATTGCGCGGCATCCGCCCGGCGAGGAAGGCATGGCGCCCGGCTTCCACCGCGGCCTTCATGGCGCGCGCCATGCGCACCGGATTTTTCGCATGCGCAATCGCGGAATTGAGCAGCACGGCATCGCAGCCAAGCTCCATCGCCAAAGCCGCATCTGATGCCGTGCCAATGCCGGCATCCACCAACACCGGCACCTTGGCCTCACGCTTGATGGCGCTGATCATATAGGGGTTCACCACCCCCATGCCGGACCCGATGGGCGCGCCCAAGGGCATGATGGCAACGCAGCCCATATCTTCCAGCCGCTTCGCCCCCAGCGGGTCATCCGCGCAATAGACCATCACCTGAAAGCCATCGGCAATCAGCGCTTCCGCCGCTTCAAACGTGGCCGGCATATCGGGGTAGAGGAAGGGCGCCGGGCCCAGCACTTCCAGCTTCACCAAATTCCACCCCCCGGCTTCGCGCGCCAGGCGCAGCGTGCGCACCGCATCCTTGGCCGTATGGCAGCCGGCCGTATTGGGCAGATAGGTATAGCGCTTGGGGGAGACATAATCCTGCAGCATCGGCGCCTTGGGGTCCGAAAGGTTCACCCGCCGCACCGCCACGGTGACGATCTCAGCGCCCGAGGCTTCAATGGCCGCGGCGGTTTCGTCCAAATCCTTGTAGCGGCCCGTGCCCACGATCAAGCGGGATTGGAAGCGCTGGCCGGCGACCTGCCAGCTATCATCATCCGCGTCAGACATGCTCAGCCGCCCCCGATGAAGTGAACGATTTCAAGCTTATCGCCCTGGGCCAAGGCAACGGTGGCATAGGTGGAACGCGGCACGATTTCCTCATTACGCTCGACCGCTACCTTGCGCGTATCCAGCCCAATGGCGGCCAGCAGCGCCGCCACAGTGGCACCCTGGGGCATCTGGCGGGTTTCTCCATTCACGGAAATGGCGATGGCGGACATGGGCCCAATGTGGCGGGCCAGGGGCGGAAGGGCAAGCGCCCGCCCCGCTTGCCCGGCTTGGACCCCCCGTGCTAGCGAAAACCTAAGCATAAACCGCAAGGGAAGCGCCGTGACCCCGCCTTTGATCGCCGTGCTGAACGGCCCGAACCTGAACATGCTTGGCGTGCGAGAGCCCGAGAAATACGGTACCTCCACGCTGGATGATGTGGAAGCGCTTTGCGCGGAAGTGGCGGATGAGCTTGGCCTTGCGATTGATTTCCGCCAAACCAATAGCGAAGGCGAGTTGGTGACCTGGGTGCAGGAATGCCGCGGGCGCGCCGCCGGCATCATCATGAACCCAGCGGGCTATACCACTACGTCCATCGCCGTCATGGACGCGCTTTTGGCCGTGGGTGTGCCGGTGATTGAAGTGCATATCACGAATATCCATCGCCGGGAGGAATTCCGGCATCACAGTTTCATTTCCAAGGCCGCGACCGGCGTGATTTGCGGGCTTGGGGTAGAGGGCTATGCGCTGGCGATCCGTGCCATGGCTGGCTTGATCGCACAGGATGAGGAAGCATGAGCAAGGACCTGCAATTCGACCCGGCGACGATCCGGGAATTGGCGCAAATCCTGCGTGAGAGCGACCTGACCGAAATTGAGCTGGTTGATAATGACGTACGGGTCAAGCTGGTGCGCCAGGTGACCGTGGCCGCCATGGCGATGCCGATGGCCGCTGCCCATGCCGGGCCGGCTATCACAGCCCTGACACCCGCGCCTGCAGCGCCCGCCGCTGAGATTGACGCAGACCATCCTGGCGCCGTGAACAGCCCCATGGTGGGCGTTGCCTATCTTTCCGCTGAACCCACTGCCGCGCCCTTCGTGACGCTGGGCAGCAAGGTCACGCAAGGCCAGACTCTGCTGCTGATTGAGGCGATGAAGACCTATAACCAGATCAAGGCACCGCGCGCCGGCACGGTGACGCGCATTCTGGTTGAAAGCGGCACGCCGGTGGAATTCGGCGAACCGCTGATGATTGTCGAATAATGGTGCGGGCAGCCCAGGGGGCAGGCCATGTTCGGTAAGGTTCTGATCGCCAATCGGGGTGAGATTGCGCTGCGTGTGCATCGCGCCTGCCAGGAAATGGGCATACGCACCGTGGCAGTCCATTCCACCGCGGATGCCACGGCCATGCATGTGCGCTTTGCCGATGAAAGCGTGTGTATTGGCCCGCCTGCCGCGCGCGATTCCTATTTGAACATGGCGGCGGTGATTTCGGCCGCCATGGTGACCGGGGCGGATGCCATTCATCCGGGCTATGGCTTCCTTTCAGAAAACGCGCGCTTTGCCGAAATGGTGGAAGCGCATGGGCTGAAATTCATCGGCCCCGCGCCCGAGCATATCCGCATGATGGGCGACAAGATCGCCGCCAAGGACGCGATGCGCGGCCTTGGCGTGCCGCTGGTGCCTGGTTCTTTGGGCGCGTTGGAAACCTTGGAACAGGCGCGCGAAGTGGCCGAGACGGTGAAATACCCCGTGCTGATCAAGGCCGCTGCCGGCGGTGGTGGGCGCGGCATGAAGGTGGCCCGCAGCGCTGATGAGATTGAGGAAGCCTGGAGTGTTGCGCGCGCAGAAGCCAAGGCGGCTTTTGGTGATGACAGTGTTTATCTGGAAAAATACCTCGATCGGCCGCGCCATATTGAATTGCAGGTGATGGCTGATACGCATGGCAATGTGGTGCATTTCGGGGAGCGTGATTGTTCCTTGCAGCGGCGCCACCAGAAGCTGGTGGAAGAAGCGGGCAGCCCGGCGCTTGATGCCGCAGCGCGCGATGCTTTGGGTGCGACTGTGACCGCAGGGCTATCAAAACTCGGCTATCGCAATGCCGGCACGTTGGAATTCCTGTGGCAGGATGGGCAATTCGCCTTCATTGAGATGAATACGCGGCTACAGGTGGAACATCCCGTGACCGAGATGGTCTGCGGCATTGACCTGGTGAAGGAACAGATCCGCATCGCGGCTGGTGAGGCGCTTGGCTATGGCCAGAAGGATATCCGCTTCTATGGCCATGCGATTGAATGCCGCATCACCGCGGAAGACCCCGAAAGTTTCGCGCCCAATCCCGGCAAGGTGACGACGTATCACGCGCCGGGCGGGCTTGGGGTGCGCGTGGATAGCGCGCTTTATTCCGGCTATGTGGTGCCGCCGCATTATGACAGCCTGGTTGCGAAGCTGATTGTGCATGCGCCGACGCGGGTGGAAGCTATTGGCCGCATGCGGCGCGCTTTGGGTGAAATGGTTGTGGCGGGCATCAAGACGACTCTGCCGCTGCATCAGGCCGTGATGGAAGCGCCGGAATTCCAAGATGGGGATTATACGATCCATTGGCTGGAGAGGTTTGTCGCGGATAGGAATAGCGAAGCGGCGGGGTGATCAGGTTTCGGTTTCCAAAGGCCCCGGGCCTTTGGTGGG